>CAZBSC010000017.1:0-16740 GCA_964494845.1 uncultured Candidatus Saccharibacteria bacterium
CACGTCCAGAAACATAGTTATCTGGCTTCTCTGCCTTGGCTTTTATTGATTCCCAGCCTGGCAAGTTGCTGAGATGTTGATGGGCTATTTGGGCATGCTGCTTGGCAACTTCTAGTTCCCAGACGCTCCATTGATTATGATTGCCGCCCTCAACTTGATGAGAAGCTGTGCTAGCGCCCCAAAAAAAATTCGGTGGAAATTGACTTTTGTATTTATCCATAAGCTATTTCTATTCTATCACTACCCTTGCTTGTTCTTTTCCAAAGAACCAAATCTCTTCATAATTTTGTCAGTAGCAACAAAAGTATGAAGAGATTTGGTATGCTGGATAGCAGATTAGGAAAGAACACTTATTTCATTTTCATATAATGTGCCCTGTCTGCTGGATGCAGCTTTTCGAGGCTGTAGCGCAGCATGGTTCGCGGCATCGTTGACGCGTATTTGTCTAGGAATTCTTTTAATCTCGCTTCGTCTTTCTTGCCTGCTTCGCGCAGCATCCAACCACTAGCCTTGTGCATTAGGTCCTCTTTATCGTTCAGGAGGATTTCTGCCAATTTGAACGTGTCATCTAAGTCATTTTTACTAATAAAATGTGCAGTGCTGACTATAGCTATTCGTCGTTCCCACATCTGTTTGGACAGTGCTAATTTGTACAAAATTGACCTGTCTTTGTCTGCTAGATATACGCCAACAATTTTATGACAACTAATATCAATTATGTCCCAATTATTGACTCTGTCTGTCCTGCGCAAATATAAATCATATAGCGATTTCCTGAGTACAGAATTTGCACGCTCTGCTTGAATCCTCATTATGATTACTGCAGCCAAACGATGCTCGTGGATTGGACTTTCCAGCAGCTTTTCGATTTCATCAACTGGCAAATCTTTATACTTTTTACATACCAGCCTTGTTTGAGGCACGGTTAAGCCTATGAAAACATCGCCTTCTCCGTACTGCCCTTTACCTGTTTTAAAAAACCGTTGCGAATGAACAGCCCGCACTGGATCTTCTAAATTATTCAATTCATTCATTAATTCTTTTGATGTCATACGTCTCAAATCTTTCGGCTATCATATGCCCAGTGTAGTAATGCCTGGCGCTGCTTTCGCCGACAAGTTATATCCCCGGGGCTACACCCCTTTTGGACCTGCGCTATATGTCGCTTCATTGCCTTCCAGCGTTTTATCTGGCGATCATCATCTTTACTTCTTCTGCCCTGATAATATCGGCAATACCATTGAAACCACCCTAGTGGATCTTGTGGATTTATCCAGCCCTTTTCTTGCCAAACACTCAATGGCTGGCTAGCGCTTACTTCAAAAAAGTTCAATTTCGGGTTCGGTTTGCCGTCCGTCAATCGTGCATTTTTAAACCAATCTTTGGGAAATTCATCATAGTTCCCATCGAAATAATTTCCCCCAAAAACACCCAATTCCAGCATTTCCTTAGGCGTTAGTTCTGGTTTAAATTCATCATTCATTTGTATTATCTATATTCTGGATTTTCGAAATCAAACCGGCTACCGGCATCCCATTTACTGCGTTGGTTTCCGTATGCCGGAATGCCTCCCTTGTCTTTTAACATCTGCGCCATGTGCATTAGGTTCCAAGTCATAAATGTAGTATTTCGATTTGTGAAATCATTGTCTACCCCAACTACTGAACCATCTTCGTTTTTGTCGCCATAACTGGCGCCTGGACCTGCTTCGCCAATCCAGCCAGCATCCGCTTGAGGCGGGATCGTATACCCAAGATGTTGAAGACTATAAAGAATATTCATCGCGCAGTGTTTTATACCATCTTCGTTCCCAGTTATTAGGCAGCCGCCAACGCGCCCGTAGTAGGCGTACTGGCCAGCTTTGTTTAGTTCGCCAGAATGTCCATACAGCCGCTCGATAACCTTTTTCATTTCGCTACTATTATCCCCTAGCCAAATAGGGCCACACAGTACCAAAATATCAGCGTCCATAACTTTTTTTAGTATAGCTGGCCAATCATCTTTTTTAGCACCGTGCTTAGTCATGTCGTCGTAAACCCCCGGAGCTATTTCATGATCCGCAGACCTAATAACTTCTGTTTTTACTCCATGTTTTTCCATTATTTTCTTACTGACTTCTATCAGTAAATCAGTATGGCTGACTTCGGGGCTAGGCTTTAACGTACAGTTTATGAAAACTGCTTTCAGACCTACGAAATCCACATTTTGATCGTTCTTGCTATCCGTCATTATCCCCTCCTAGTTACAATAAATAGTATACTTTACTGTGCCGACAGCCCCTAAGCTCTGATAAATATTTTGTATGCACTACTTAACATCATCAGACCAACAACTACTCCAAGTAATCTGCGGAAAAAATTAACCCCTGACGAGATCTCTAGATAAGACCACCACAACATAACGCCAATAAAAAGTATCGATAAGTACTCCCGCACAGTGCCTTGGCTTATCTTAGCCGATAGCCATATCACAATAGCTATCAATAACGGCTTATTGGGTTTTTGAAAAACTACAAAATTGGCACTTTTCATAATTATTTTCTCGCTTAGTTTGTGTCCACTGCATCTTCGCCAAAATGCTTTTTCAATCGGGATCGGATTGATCCAGGATGACGCCCAAAAACGGAGGTGGCCTTTTTGATATCTATTTTTTTGCCTGATGAAAACATATCCACTAGTTTTTTATCATCGGTGTCGTTCCATGGTTTGTAGGCATTTGGGTAGTCTTTTCGCATTTTTTTCAGTTTTTCGGACCAGGTATTTTTGGCCGGCGGTTCTGGTTTTGTTTTCCGCTCGGTTGCTTTATCTTTTAGATGAGCGAAACGTTTGGCGTCTTTGCTAGATGCAGTCCGCAGCTTCTCGTCAATTCTCAGAGCCTCTGGGCTAACTTTGAGTGCCATCTTGTTCAAACCCATTAGACTGAGGGTATCGAGACTTCGAACGCGCGATAAAGCTACATAGCCCATCCCCTCCACAAAAGCTTTTCCGAGGTTTATTCGGGCTGCGTCTAGTGTCATTCCCTGACTTTTATGCACGGTTATTGCCCACGCGAGTCTAAGTGGTATTTGGGCCAAGCTTGCGCGTTTTTTGTCACCATCTCGCAGTTCCCAAGAATCTGGGAGTACAGTTATTTTGCGTCCGCTCTTGATAGTCACAATCGGAAAATCTGTAGTTTTTTCAAAACCAGTCACCTCGCCCAGCGTGCCGTTGGCGTATTTTCTGTCCGGACTGTTTTTGATGAACATCACCAATGCACCTTCTTTCAAAACAAGCTCTTCGTTAGCTAGACAAGCTCGTTTCAATGAATCAACGTAGACTTCCTTGCCGGTTGTAGACATTTTGTATCGATGTTCTTCTCCGTCAAGCTCCTGCAGTCGCCGATTATTGATACTGTCGACATCAATGTTCGTTGTATGCAGTTCTGTCACGTCCCCAAGATCAGCCTGATTTCGCTGTAGTAGCGATTCGGCATGGCTACGACGAATATCCCCAGCTCGCAACGCTTCTAAGATATTTAAAAAATCATCATCATTTTGTCGGTGCTGCTCGTCCAAGTAACAAATAACTGGATTCAAGTCTTGCCAAGCTTCCGCGTGCACCACAAATTGCCCTTGGTCTTGCCCGTTTCTGGTTACGGGGGGTAGCTGAAAAAAATCTCCACACAAAATCACCTGGATACCACCGAATGGTTCATCGCGACCCCGGACTTTTCTAGCAACCTGGTCCACCATATCTAACCGATAATGATGCAACATCGATATCTCGTCGATGATTAACACATCTGTTTTGGCAATCGTATCTCGTCGACCTTTGTGCATATGGTCATGAAAATTCTTTGGCAAGTTGTCCGATATACCGATACCACTCCATGCATGAATAGTGTTGCCGCTTAGATGTGTTGCGGCCAGACCAGTCGTAGCAGTTACTGCCACTGTTTTGCCATCAGCTTTTGCCGCGTGGATAAATTTATTCAAAACATAGGTTTTGCCAGACCCAGCTGGACCGGTCAAAAGTGCGTTTTCCCCACTCAATAATATTTCTAATGCAAGCGCCTGGTCCATAGTCTATACAGTATAGCGCGGATACAATTTTTCTATTCAAAATACTGCAAGGCTAGTGTAGTGGATATGTTCTGTTAGCCGTAATATTTTCGGGCGGCATCAATAAAATGATGCCAGGCCTCTATGTAAACGCGAATGTAGTGCTCGTCAGTGCGTGTAAATGCATAGCTTTCGTTACGGTTGTCAGAGTGTTCTAGGTTATCGTACAAGTGTTTTACCTGGTCATGGGCCCGATGGACTCGGCGTTGAGCCTCGCGGTATTCTCGTTCGTACTGTTTGTTAGGCATTTGCCCTACCTGGCTCCTTTCCTCTTGTAATCTTTGTATGCCAATTCCCTACGCATTTCGTC
Source organism: uncultured Candidatus Saccharibacteria bacterium (assembly GCA_964494845.1). Lineage (GTDB taxonomy): Bacteria > Patescibacteriota > Saccharimonadia > Saccharimonadales > JAGQNJ01 > CAYRSA01. Next base: position 4,410 of record CAZBSC010000017.1, read on the forward strand.
TATTCTAATTATATACTTTTCATAAGGTTTTAACAGAGACGAATAGAAACGATTTGGCGTCATTATGTGCTTCAGTCTGTCTTTACTGGCCAGGTATTCTGCTAGGCAGTAAAAATCTCCATCACCAGATACAATTATTGCCTTTGAGTAGTTAGGCATTTCTTTCATTGCATACAGCACTAGCTCGGCGTCTACATTCCCTTTTACTGCTCTTTTTGCGACCTCTGGCTGGTCTTGATGGTTGTGGTTTTTCGAGTCTGCAGACTGTTTGACCTGGCCAGTAGGCTCAGATGTTTGCGGCGAATCGTTCATGACTACGGTTGGCTTCAATACTACAAGATAGCCCAGTTCATGAAGAGTGTTGTACATTTCTTCATGCTCGCTCATATAGCCTATAAACAGATACGCCCGCGTCACGCCGTGCTCTTTTTGCAAATACTGGTACAGCTTGCTCCAGTCCATTTTCCAGCCCATTTTCTGGGTACCTAGATTCAAGTTTTGACTATCGATAAAGGCATAAACGCCCTTAGGATTTTGATTTATTTTTCGTCGAAACGGCCTCATCTTGAACTAATAATAACATTTTATAGAAACTTTATTTTTGTGGTCTGGAGATTAATACAACTTCCACAAAATTTGCCAACGATATGTAAACCGGAAATACTATCACCGAATATGCCAGGCTGCCTCCGGCAGCAATACTGAACCACGGCGCTATTACACCGCCCCAGAAAAACAAAGATGTTTCACTTTTTGGTTCGCGCCAAGTTTTCTCTAATGTGGGCCAAAATGCGATTGTATCAGCCACTATCGACAGATGTAGCGCCAACAGAGCGCTACCTGTTTGCCACCATGCAACAAGACTCAATATCAGTAGGACATAGCAAATCAGGTCATTTTTTGATAAACCACCGACCCCGTGCTTCATAGCCAAGCCAAAAAGCATAATTGATGAAACTATCTCCCCTACTGTTAGCGCCATCGTCAGCCCAGAGCCCAAACTGTGTTGTTGCGCCAATGTAACTATTATCAGCAACAAAAGCATCGTTCTGGCCGCTCTAGCTGGCTTCGCCCTACCCTTAACTATGTCAATCATATATGGGATGGTGACGGCAATGATTATCGAGAATGAAATTAGCGCTAAAATATTTTGCATAAGCATTTTTCCTAACTATACCCCATCGCCGTTGTATGTTGCCCAGCCAGTTGCCCTATAAGGCGTTACCCACACGTTAAAACTGCCTGTCTGGTCTATTGATTTACTGATTTTTTTACTTATTTTGTGCGCCATCTCGTTAAAGTATTTCGTAGCATCGTCAACAGCGTATTCGAATCCTTTTGTGTCTCTCGGCCAATTGCTTTCAGCTATTTCTACATGCAATTCAGTCTGTGCATCAGAGGATGAACCCGTGCGATCAACTACCTGTGTTCGGACAGTTACATCCCCTGGCTGTGGTGTACCTCTGTGGTATATGACCTCTGCCGTTACCTTCTCTGTAAACTCACACCAGGCTATTATCTGCGTTGGTGTTTTCTCCATAAAATGCGTAATCGTTACTTGTGCCATCGTATATGTCTCCTATCGCACTAGCATTATCTGTTAATTTGAATAATGTTTCAAAAAGTTGTCCATTTTTTCGGACAACTATGATATACTAGGGAAGTGAAACAGATTGAAACCATCAAGAAGTACCTACAAAAACTGGATATCGAGCCAGAGACTACTGATGTTTACATAGAACTGATAAAACTAGGGCCTTCCTCTGCCCTACAGCTAACACGAGCAACAAAAATCACTCGCACCCAGATATACCGCCATTTAGAGCATTTACAGGCCCTGGGACTCGCTAGTGCCGAAAAGTTGAGTTACGGGACGTTATTTCGTGCCTTGCCCCTAGAGAATCTCGAGGGCACAATCGCAAATAAAGAAGCTGAAAATGCGGCTATCCGTCGTAATTTAGGCAATATGGGCGATATTTTAGCCGCAATCAGCGGAACTCGTGGTCCCAAGGCCACAATTCAACACTACTACGGCCAAGGCGGCCTAAAACAGGTCAACTGGAACCTTACCAAGGCTGAAAAAGAGTTCAAGGTGTTCGAAGTTGCTCATTTATCCCACCACTTGGATGTTGCCTTCGCGCGTCGTTGCCGAGAACGCTATATGGAAAAAGGACTGACAAGTTATGACTTGACCAATTCTACCTCTGTTATAGCCAAGGAATTAGAGCCTTTTGACCCATCAAAATCATTTTCACGGCACGTCGACCCCAAGGTTTTGACTATAAACTTTGAGATGTATATTTATAACGACGTTGTGACACTGGTAGATTACAGCAAAGATCAGCCAATGGCCCTAGAAATCCACCACCCTGCCCTAAAAATGATGATGGAACAACTCTTTGACAGCGTCTGGGCCACCGCAACCCCCCTCAAAATCCAAAAATGATACTAGACTATTCTGTTTTTATCTTTGCCCGTTTCCATTAGATTATGGAAAGATTGTAATACTAATTCACTACATCGCTGTTTTGTCTGCACGGTGTTATACGCCGTATGGCTATTAGTGTAGAAAAATACGTCCGGCGACAACTCTTTGTACTTTTCTTCTGGAGGGGGCCAGTCAAATGCGCCTCGGACTGTTCCGCTTTCTAATCTTTCATATAGAGCATCCATGTCAATACTTTCAAGAGGCGACACATTAATAACTAGTGCGTTTTCTTTCATGCTTTGAACTCTCTGTTTGTTCAATAGTTGACCAGCGCTCATCGGAACGCTGACGAATATAATATCGCTTTCTCGAGCAAGCGTATCCATATCCGTATATTCTCCTCCGAATTCCTCAGCGACGGATTTTTTACTCTTGTTGTGATAAACAATTTTGCCTGGTTCAAAACCTCGAATCATCTGGGCAATTTTCGTACCAATATTTCCAGCGCCAACCAGACCAATGTTAAGGCCGTTTATAGACGTGGTAGTTTCGGATATTTTATCGCCACCTCTTCCTAGTTCTAATATCCTGCGTTGCATTATTAGGGCCATAGTCACGGAAAACTCTGCTACTGAAACAGCATTGCCACCGGGGGCATTCGAAATCACAATTCCTCGTTTTTTTGCTGCTTGCCATCCGGTAAGGACAGCTTCCCACCCAACACCAGTAAATGAAATCACTTTGAGCTGATCGGCTGCTTTAATAACTTTGTCTGTTACTTGCTCTGTGCCGCCAAGAATATATCCAACTTTTCCTTTTACTAGCTTGACAAGCTCTGCTTCACTCAACTTTGGGTTTGGCTGAATATCTAACTCGTACCCAGCCCTTCGTAACTTCTCTAGATGCTCTTCTAGAGTAAAGACAAGCCCCGTTACTAATACTTTCCCTTTTCTCATAATCCGTCCTTTTTTACTACATATTTGTCATCTTTACCATCAAGGATATTAAGCATTGAGTTTGTTATCGTATCACTCATCAATTTGGCGCCAGATTTGGTGATGGTATTGGAGGTCTTATTGCAATACCAATGACTATACGGCAAAGCTGAAAACCCAGCAGGCGTCATGGGGTGATCTGAAATTGCTCGTATTGTACGCTTTTGAAGCATGTTCAAAAGCGCCTTTTCATCAATTACACCAGCATGAGAAGTGTTTATTAATAAAGCGTCTTTTTTCATCGCTTGTAGTTCTGCAGCGTTAACAAGATTTTTCGCATCATCTGAGACACACAAAAATACAATATCGCAGGAATTCAATAACTCCATCAACTCTAGATATTTAACACCTAGTACTCTTTCTTTATCTTCATGACGGTGTTTTGCGTAGTAGCTAATACTCGCAGGCCTGAATGGCTTTAGCATTTCAGAAATTGCTGAACCAATTCTGCCAAGACCGATAATACCTACATTCTGAGCTTCAATTCCCTTAGTGGTAGCAAATTGCTTTTCCCCCACTAAACCCAAGTCTAGAAACTCCCTATTCATTAGGAGGCAGGCTGCAATCGCCCACTCCGCAACTTCGTGAGTAGGACCATCTGGAGTATAAGTTATGGTAACGCCCTTCTCTAAAGCATGTGCCCAGCCTGGGATGAAATATTCGTAACCTACTGCCGCAACAGATATAACTTTGAGCTGATCAGCGGCATCAACGACTTTGTCGGTTATTTTTTCTATACCGCCCTGGAGATATCCAATTTTCCCTCTGACCAACTCGCAAAGTTCTTTCTCTGTAGAATCGGGTTTTTCGCAGCGGATAACCTCATAGCCAGCAGCTTCAAGTTTTTTCACATGCTCATCATAAACAAACAATGTATCGGTGACTAAAATTTTACCTTTGCTCATATTGTTTCATCATATCATTTTTGAGTATGCAAAACTGAATATTCCTCAGCCAAATGATGCGCCAAATGTTCGAACACTATTGGAAATTAGCAAAATAGCCGCTTTTCCTAGCGGCTATTTTTGTGCGTTAGGGACTATAAATTAGTCGCCTGGGTTGTAGTCTGAAAGCAAAGCATTCCAGGTCTGCGGACCAACAATTCCATCAACAGTGATGCTTTTTAGTGTTTGGAATTTCTTTACAGCTTTCTTAGTCTGCTGCCCAAAAACACCATTAACCACTAGTCGAGGCTCAACGTGATAAACGTTGTTTAGTTTTCTCTGCAAAATACTAACACAAGGATGTGTTGAATTGGTCGTCATGCTAAGCATTGGCTGTCTGCTCAAACACAATGAATAGTTCCACGATACTGGTTTTGCCTTCGCTGATGCTGCTGGTGCCATTACTGCCCCAACACTAACTACTGATACTGCCACCATTACAAATGCACTAATTTTTTGAACAATTTTATTCATAAAACTCCTCTTAAATAATTTCTTATCGTTAAATTATACTATATTTTATAATTAATTACAATACTTATTCTAGTTTTTTGATTTTTTTCGGTTTAGGTGCTTCTGCAAATTTGGAACTAGTTCTTGGAAGAAAATATAGAGAATCGGCGTCACGAACAGCGACAAAATACCAGAAACCAATAGTCCGCATATAATAACCACTGACAACGAACGGTAAAATTCCGATAAGATAGCGAGCGGTGCTAACGATGCCAACGCCATTACCTTGGTCAGCATAATTGGCCTAAACCGCACGCCCGTTGCATAAGCAATGGCGTCTTTTGGCGCGAATCCCTCTTTTTCCTTGCGATTGGCTGCGTCAATCAGGAATATCGCCACGTTTTCCACTAGACCAACTAGGATAATCACGCCGATTATCTCTAGGAAGCCCATCTGCCCACCTCCCAAGTATGCGAGCCCCGGGAATATACCAAGGAAAGTTAATGGTATGGCGAATAGTATTACTAGTGGCATGCTGAGGCTGTCGAAGAATATGACTAATAGCACATATGTCAGCACGATAGCCAGGACTAGTGCCACGCCCAACTCCTGGAATGACTTGTTGATACTGGCAACGTCGCCTTCGGAATACCCCTCGACTGTCAGCCCATCGTCATATTTTGAAAGGTAGTTTTTATTAAATTCATCAATTGCTAGCTTTTGGATTAGTGCTGCGTTTTGCTGGTCAGAATAATCTTCTTTTAGCTTTGCACTAACCACACCGATGGCTTCGCCTTCAACTTGGCGAATAGACCCAGGACTTTCTACCTCTGCCACTGTGGCAATTTGACCCAGGCTGACTGGCTGGCCAGTCAAGGTCATTACATTTACGGATTTTATATCGGATACGGTACTCGGTTTATGGTTATCATTAGCCAAAATAATTGGTATTTGCTGGTTGTCGATATTTAGCTTGGCTACCTGGTCGCCATTATTCAACTGATACAGGCCTGCTAACTGCTCACGGAGGGCGATTGGGTTGACTGGATTTGTTTGTAGTTTTTTCCGGTCCAGCTGCACAGATATAAATTTGTTAGTTTGTGCTCCGGATCCGTTATCTACTTTTATTACGGCCCTATTGGACCCTGAGCAGTCAGGTTTTATGACGAATTTCCCGTCTACCTGACATATTTGATTTAAAATTTTTGTGACTTCTAAGGCTACTTGTTTCTGCTTGTTTAGATCAGCAGTTTTTATCCCGACGCTAACTGGGAAGTTTGCGCTTGGTGGCCCCGCTGATGATGCGCCAATACTGATATCAAAATATGCCTTGCTAGCCTCTTCATTACTGATGGAATCATTGAAGTCTTTGGCTATTTTGTGAGCAGTCTCGCCTGGACGCTCACTAGGGTCATTCAGGCGGATAAAGTAACTAACATTGCCAGCACCCTGACCATATATTGGCGCCACGTATTGAACATTCGGATTTTTCATTACTTCTTCTAGAAGTTTTTTCGCACTCGATTCTGCGGAGGCTGGGGATGCTTGGGGCAATTTTGTCACAGACATTGTAAGCAATTTACCCTCTTCGGGCTGCGCAAACTGAACGGTTTTAACTTTACCACTACCCATGTAATACCCTGCTACCATAAACGGCACAACTACTGCAGAAATCACTATGGCTAGTCTTATAAAGACGTTTAGATCTAGTAGTTTTCGATTAGTTCGTATCATCCAACGGGAGCCAAGATTGATTTTTAGAACACTCTGCGATTACATCAAAGGGTGTTTTAAGATTAAAAACCAGCTTTTTGTCCTGAATTACAAGGTTCGAAAGTAGAAAGCGTAAAAGTTTGGATTTTAGAGCGGCTTTCGAACTTTGGAATAGTTTAGGTGCTTTTGTGGCTATCTCTAACAGATACGAGCTGGTTAACATAAAACTTTTATCATTGTGTGTCAAAGTAACTAGCTGTTCGTCTAATTGCTCTTGTCGTGCTTTCAGGTCCTTTACATATTCGTCATAGTCAGTGAGAGTAATCCCCCCCTACTACTGGTGTATATTTTGAGCCTTGCAAATACCCCTAGGGGGTACTATCATAGAGTTATGATAAGAGATATAAAGCAACGAGCATTACACCGAGCGAAGATACTTGAGGGTCAGATGCGTGGTGTACAGAAAATGATTGAGAACGAAGATTATTGTATGGATATTCTCACGCAGAGCCTCGCAATTCAAAAGTCTATTGGCTCGCTTAACAAACTCGTCCTAGAAAATCACGTCCGTACGCACATCAAAGAAAATCTCGGTTCGGGTTCAGAAAAAGACCAGGAAAAAGCAATTGAGGAGTTGCTGGAGCTGTATGAGCTTTCAAATGTAAGAGGTAAATAAGGAGCAAAATGATGAAAAAAGAGCCAATCTTGTATGGGGTAATCGGGCTGCTAATAGGCGTAATCCTTACAGGTTTTGTAGCTGGCTATTCAGTTAACCACGGCTACTACGGGATGACGAATATGATGGGTATGGATAGCGATAACGTGATGGGCAGAAATGTTGACAAGCAATTTATTGAACAGATGATACCTCATCACGAAAGTGCAATAGCAATGGCAAACCTAGCATTGCAAAAAACTAAACACGATGAAGTAAAGACGCTTGCAAATAACATTATCTCAAGCCAAACAGCTGAAATTAGCACAATGAAAGAATGGTACAAAGACTGGTACGGAGTAGATGTGCCTACGGTATCTGCCAGCAATATGTGGGGTGGCAGTATGATGGAAAGCGAAACAAGTAGGGATGAGCTGAGTGCAGCATCCGATTTTGACGCGGCATTCTTATCGCAAATGATTGAGCATCACCAAATGGCTGTGATGATGGCAAATATGCTAAGTATTTCTACTAGCCGTAGCGAGATGAAAAAGTTGGCAAATGATATTATCACGGCTCAAAACAAAGAAATTGGCGATATGCAGCAGTGGCAGCAGGATTGGGGTTATAAAACATCTACAAGTGATGCAGGCGATATGATGCATATGATGGGACACTAGACTATGGAAAAACATACGGACGATACGCAAGACAAACCAAAAGACGACAATAAAGCCCAAAAAAGAACCCTAAAATCCAGCAAAAAGATAGTCACTTACGCAGCAAGTGTTTTGGCATTGCTAGTGATACTTATCAGCGGTTGGTACGGATATTTATATGTTTCTACACCTGAACACATACGAAAACCTACCTTTCAACATTACCATTTTCGTACGCAGATAATCGTTGACGGCAAAGCTGTAGACTTTTCAGACGAGGCATATCAAAAGGCAACAGCTGCGTCTACTACTTGTAGTGCTGCCGTTGGCGGTGTACCAATTGACTTTCACGACAAGATGGACCAGCTGACACACGTTCATTGGAACGGTATGACTGGCGGAGAGTTTTTAAAAGACTATGGCTGGAACTTTATCGGTGGTAGTGATGACCTGTTGGGACGACGCTATGATGATGGTCTGATACCTAGCCCAGTTAAGATTTACGGTAAGTTACTGCCTCAAGTATCTAAAAACGCCACTTACTATGTGTACGTTGGCGATAAGGATAACTATCAGCAAAAAAATTGGAATGATTTTTTGAAACAGAACCTTGAGACATTCTTCGGTAAGCAAAGTAACATTGGGCATACCGAAGATGTGTCATTTAACCCATTAGATTGGCTATTCCCTAAGGCATACGCACACGGTGAAGTAATGGACGAGCATCCATCCGATAAGACAGAAGAAGAACTGACACGCATTAACAACGTTATCGGTAATGTGGTTATTTTTGCACAGGAGCAAGAACCTACAAAGGAACAAATAAAAGCACGGTTTGATAACCTAGTACCTTTGCACGAAAGCACTTGTGGAGATTAGAATATGGACCATTCTAAGCACGCACATCATCACAGCGAACACCAAGGACACGATAAGCACGCTGGTCACTCGGTAAAGATGTTCAAGGATAAGTTCTGGCTTAGTTTTGCACTGACTATTCCTGTATTGCTCTATTCCGAAATGATACAACGCTGGCTGAACTTTACACCGCCAGCTTTTCCTGGCTCACAGTATGTGCCATTCGTGCTTAGTACAGTCATATTCTTTTATGGCGGTCTGGTGTTTATCAAAGGAGCGTGGAGCGAGCTAAAAGCCAAATTGCCAGGTATGATGACGCTTATCAGTCTGGCGATTATCACGGCTTATGTGTATAGCGTAGCAACGCAGTTTTGGCTAGATGGCGAAGGTTTTTTCTGGGAGCTGGCGACTTTGGTAACGATTATGTTGCTTGGACATTGGCTAGAAATGGCATCTATTGCCAAAGCTGAAAATGCCTTAGACGCAATATCTCAACTACTACCAGATAAAGCCGAGAAACTGGTAAATGGGAAACCAAAGCAGGTGCTAGTTAGTGAATTAAAGATTGGCGACATAGTATTGATACGACCAGGCTCAAGCATACCTGTTGATGGTGTTATCGTTGAGGGTAGTTCATCCGTAAATGAGGCTGCAATCACAGGCGAAAGTAAACCAACAAGCAAGTCTGTGAATGATGAAGTTGTAGCAGGCACGGTAAACCAAGACGGTTCACTCACGGTAAAAGTAACAAAGCTCGGCGAAGATACGGCACTAGCTGGCATTATGCGTCTGGTTTCTGAGGCTCAAAGTTCCAAGTCCAATGTGCAGGTATTAGCTGACAAGGCTGCGTTTGCCCTAACGTTGATTGCTATACTAGCAGGCATACTTACGTTCATCTACTGGCTTGTCGCCAAGGATGCCTCATTCGCTCTGGAACGTTCAGTTACAGTTTTGATAATTGCCTGTCCACACGCACTAGGTTTGGCGATACCGCTCGTCGTGTCTATATCTACGGCAATATCGGCTCACAATGGTTTATTGGTTCGTAAGCGATTGGCACTTGAGGCTGCTCGCAAGCTGGACTGGGTACTGTTTGATAAAACGGGTACGCTAACCAAAGGCGAACACGGCGTGACAGATATTTGGGCTGCTAAAGGCTATACTCAAGAAGATATTTTGCACCTGACTGCATCACTAGAACAAAACAGCGAACACATTGTCGGTAAAGGTATTGTTGCCGAGGCTCAGAAACAGCACGTTCACTTGGATAAAGTAGAGGACTTTGCTGCCATACCTGGGCTTGGCGTTAAAGGCAAGCTGCACGGACACGATAACTTTGTGGCAGCAAGCCATCGCTATATTAAAGAAAACAGCCTCAAAGTTCCGAAACAAATTGAACAGCACACAAAGCAAGCTGCCAAAGATGGCAAGACAGAGGTTTACCTTATAAAGGATGGCAAGGTAGTAGTTGGGGCGATTGCCCTGGCTGATGTAATTCGTGAGCAATCTAAGGCGACAATTGCCGCACTTAAGAGCGAGGGCATAAAGACCGCTATGGTAACGGGCGATAGCCAGGACGTAGCAGCATACGTGGTGAAACAATTAGGCTTAGACCAGTATTTTGCAGAAGTACGACCAGAGGATAAAGCCAACAAAGTTACAGAATTACAGAAAAGTGGTAGCAAGGTAGCCTTTGTCGGTGATGGTATAAACGATGCTTCTGCTCTGACTAAGGCTGATATTGGTATGGCTATTGGTGCTGGTACGGATGTTGCTATTAAGTCAGCCGACATTATCTTGGTAAAGAGTGACCCAAGAGATGTAATTAGGGTCATTCACTTGTCAAAGGCAACTTATCGTAAGATGGCTCAAAACCTCGCTTGGGCAACTGGTTATAATGTTTTGGCTATTCCATTGGCGGCTGGTGTTCTATACAGCTCAGGCATATTGTTATCGCCAGCTGTCGGTGCTGTTCTAATGTCTATGTCTACCGTCATTGTGGCTATCAATGCTCAGTTGCTAAGGCGTACTCACTACCACCCAGTTCATACTCACTAACAAGTACCGTGTAAGGTACGCTATCTGTCTACGAACCAGTAATGTTGTCGTTCAATCGTTGAGGTGTGCTATGGCGTAATCAGCCTCAGCAGCTGTAAATTGACCGCCTTGTGCTGATACCAGTTGGTCACGAACGCCAGCTGGCGAAAGGTGCAGGTCGTTCTGGTACGTCTTTGCTTGGGCAAGAGCGTTTGCGTTCCAGTCAGCCTTTACGTTATCAACAGCGTATTGTGCCGCCTCTGGCTTAAACTTACCGCCATATTCAGATACAAGCTGGTCGTATAAACCTTTTTTGGACAGGTGTAGGCTATTTGCATAGGTATCAGCCTGTGCAAGAGCAGATTTGTACTCAGCTGGTACGGCAGGTTCTTTCTTTTCTGCTGGTTTAGTTTCAGCGGTTTGCTTGGTTTCGCTATTCGTCGGCGTGCTGTTATTCGAGGTATTTGTGTCAGTGCCACCACTTGCTGCACTTACAATAACAATCAGTAAAACAAGTCCGAGTATTCCTGATAAAACTTTGTGTCTCTTAAACCAGTTACCTTGTTTTTTATCTGTCATAACGAATTGTCCTTTCTTTGATTACAATTGTCATCAGTATATACCATTTGCTGACATTTGTCAGTGGTTACTTACAATTGTAAGCAATACGCTAAAAGATGTGAAACAATCATCTGTTGACCACATTTATACTGAGCTTGGCAAACGTATTGTTAAAGGACGTAATGATAAGAGTATGAGCCAAGAAAAGCTGGCTGCTAACAGTGGCATTGACCGCTCGCATATGGGTTTTATAGAGCAGGGTCGCAGAAAGCCAACACTATCTACACTCTTTAAAATTGCAAAATCACTTGATATGTCGCTTGAACAGTTATTCAAAGGTTTATAGTTCGCCAAACGATAATGCAAGTTCAGGCTCATATTGCTTAACAGCAGCTGCCAAATCCTCAAACTCATAATCCTCAAAGTTATTGCTGGCAGTTCGTAGAGTTTCCACTAGACGGAGGCACGCCACAAGTTTTTCTCCTCGTCATCAGATTTTCCCGGCTGTCTTTTCAACATAACGCTCGCCAACCACGACAAAAATACCAACGGAACAATATATGACCCGATTAATGCAGGTATGATTGTCAGGGGTATATAGGCGATAATGGCGCCGAACACCCCGGACACAATTCCGAATGGTATGAATACCAGAATTGATGTAACAACAGCGATAAACAGCCCATATCCTATGTCATCGATAGCCGACAATACCGCTGCCCGGCCTTTTTCGCCCTTGTCTATATATCTTTGAATAACCTCTAGAACAACAATGGCTGGGTCAACAACTAAACCAATAACTAATACCAACGAGAACAACGTCAGTGTGTTTAATTCGTTCCCCGTGGCCAGCAATGTAATCGTCGAGAAAAAGAAACACAGTGGTATTGCTAGCGCTGCGATAACTGCGGCGCGCCAACTAACAAGCACCATCATAAAAATGAACACCAACTGAATCGCGCCAAAAGCGAACCCAATCCAACCAACGACTGGAATGCCCCACTTTTCTCCAGCCAACCCAGCGATAA
>CAZBSC010000018.1:0-1517 GCA_964494845.1 uncultured Candidatus Saccharibacteria bacterium
TGGTGACTTTGTTGGCTATTTTGTTCAAGTTCGTACACCGGCGCGCACACTTAAAACCAAAGAAAAAAAGCTATCGTACTCGCTGGCGAGATTTGCAAAAACTGTGCAAGTCGAAAGAAACATGGCCTGAAGCTATATTCTCAGCCGATAAACTACTGGACAAAGCACTTATAAAAAAAGGCTTCAAAGGAAAAAACACGGGCGCTCGAATAGTTAGCGCACAGCGTACTTTTACTGATAACGATAGTCTCTGGTCTGCCCACAAACTAAAGAAAAAGTTGCAAGAAGACCCAACAATCAAACTTAAAGAAAAAGAAGTAAAAAAAGCGCTTCTGGCCTTTTGCCAGGCCCTAAAAGATTTGGGGGCGCTTTAATATGCTAGATCTGAAAGAGTATATGATCGAGGATTATTTACCAACCATTGGTATCGAATGTCATGTTCAATTAAAAACACAGACAAAACTATTTGCTGGTGTTGATAACGATGCGCGTTCAGCCGAACCCAACACCTTAATCAGCCATATATGCCTAGGAATGCCTGGTGCGCTGCCTGTTCTAAATGAAAAAGCCGTTGAATTAGCTTCAAAAGCAGCTTTTGCATTGAATACTGTTCCCTCAAAGTTCAGCAAGTTCGATCGTAAACACTATTTTTACCCTGATTTGCCAAATGGTTATCAAATAACTCAGTTTGATGAACCGATTGTTATCGGTGGCCATGTAGACATTACCGTTGACACTAAACCTAAGAGAATCGGCATTACCAGAGCTCATCTAGAGGCAGATGCCGGAAAATCAACTCACCCCAGTGCGGCAGACTATAGCCTTGTTGACCTGAACAGAGCTGGCACGCCACTACTGGAGATCGTCTCAGAGCCTGACATACATTCAGCTAAAGAAGCCAAAGCATATGCTCACGAGTTGTACTTGTTGATGCGTTACGCTGACGTTTCATACGCTAATTTGTTTTACGGAAACATGCGTTTTGACGTTAATGTCAGCGTCAGCAAAGATCCAAAGAAACTGGGCACAAGAAGTGAGACAAAAAACCTCAACTCTTTCAGAAGCGTTGAAAAAACTGTTGAATTCGAAATAAAACGCCAGATTCAACTACTAGAAAAGGGCGGTGAAGTTGTTCAGGAAACACGCGGCTGGGACGATGCCAAGCAAAAAACTTTTTCACAGAGGTCGAAAGAGGACGCTCATGATTATCGATATTTCCCCGATCCTGATATTCCACCGGTTGTTCTCGACGACAAATATATCAACAAAATCAAAGATTCTATGCCAGTCATGCCGTCAGTTCTTCGCGATAAAATGGCACATTTAGGCCTCGATGATTCGGTCATTGAAACACTTGTAGACGAAATGCCAGCTGGCACATTTATGCACTTGATCCTTGACGAATGCTCCGCCGAAGACTCTAAGCGAATCGCAAACTGGCTGGCGTCAGATGTCCAAGCATTGGTTGCTGAAGAAAAAGTAACTTGGGATGATGCGACCCTGGATGTTTCGGCGTT
>CAZBSC010000018.1:1617-2976 GCA_964494845.1 uncultured Candidatus Saccharibacteria bacterium
GAGCCTTTCTTCGTATTCTTTGCTGACGATTTCTTCCGATCTGATGTACCCAGGGCTCAGCAGCTACTAGATACTTATAACAAAACTGGCAAATCAGTCATTTCTGTTATTGACGTTCCAAGATCAGACGCTGACCAATACGGTATGGTCGAGCTTGGTGAACAATTCGATGACAAAACCTACCAGGTAAAAAAATTAGTAGAAAAACCCGGTGTTGATGCCACGCCATCAACAATCGCCTCCGTTGGAGGATACTTGCTGACGCCAGATATACTACCGATTCTGGAAAAAGAAACAGTCAGTGTGAGGGGTGAAATAGAACTGGCAGAGGGAATCAACGAACTGGCCGAAAAAGATAAAGTTTACTGTAAACATATTGATGGCGTTTATCATGATACTGGTGGCAAATTAAAATACCTCGAGGCACTAGTAGATACAGGGCTGATTCACCCATCTATCGGCCCCAAGTTACGTTTGTACCTTGAGAAGCGCCTTCAAGAAGAGTAGAATAAGCATATATGGATGCATTTGAAATACTAGTCGTAATACTTTCAATAGCCTTGGCTATTCTGTTAATCGCATCAATCTTTCTAGTTGTAGTTCTCGTTAAACTAGTCAACCAACTCCGTGTTGTTAGTCAAAAAGCAGAAGAAATCGTGAATGATGTAGAGACAGTCAGCGGTTTTTTTCGCAAGACTGCTGGACCTGTAGCTATTACTAGCTTGATAAGTAACATAGTTAGTAAAGTAACAGAGATGAAGGGCAAAAAGGAGAAATAATATGGGAAAAAATAATTCAGGCAAAAAACTTGCGGTTGGCGCAGCAGTAGGCGTTGTTGCTGGTTTTGTGGCAGGTATACTAACGGCTCCAAAAAGTGGTAAAGAAACACGCGCAGATATCAAGAAAACTGCTAATAACATAAAGAGAGAAGCAGAAAAAAAGTTAAAACAACTTCATGGTGAACTGAGTGAGCTAATAAACAAAGGCAAGGACCTGGCTCGAAAAGAGGGCGCAAAGGCTAAAGAAGGACTAACTCAAGCTCTAGAAGTAGCACAGGAAGCTCAGCAGAAGGTAAAAGTAGTAATCAGCGCGATAAAGAACGGCGAAACAGATGAACCCGAACTGAAAAAGGCCATCGAGGATGCAACAAAAGCAAAAGACAATCTACTAAAGTATCTTAAGAAATAAGTATCTCGTAAATTTTACATGCTACAACTGTCGCTATAAGCGGCAGTTTTTCTTATAATGGAAGTAGTATGAGCGAGGGGTTATGAAGAAAAGTGATTTAACTGTTAGTGACTTTGTGCATTTGCACAACCACACACAGTACAGTCTATTGGACGGGTTAACAAAAATACC
>CAZBSC010000018.1:3076-14631 GCA_964494845.1 uncultured Candidatus Saccharibacteria bacterium
CAAAACCAGTACGAAAAGGCCAAAGAAATAGCGCAGTGGTACAAGTCTGTTTTTGGCGACAGATACTATCTAGAAGTCCAGGATCACGGGCATCCTGACCATCCATATGTTTGGGACGAGCAAGTACCGGTTACCGAGCAAACACTTCGACTCGGCAAAGAGTTGGACATCAAATGTGTCGTTACGAGTGATGCCCACTATTTGAGCCATGAAGATCAAGAGGCTCACGAGATTCTGCTATGCGTACAAACCGGGTCATTTTTGTCTGATGAAAAGAGAATGAGTTTAAAAAACTTTGATCTACATGTAACAGACCCTAAAGAGATAATCGATAGGTGGGGAGACGAGCATCCAGAGCTTATCAAGAACACCAGCCAGATAGCAAATCGGTGCGCAGTTAATATCGAGCTAGGCAAAATACTGATACCCAAGTTCCCTGTCAGCAAGGGCGAGACCGAACGTTCGAGCTTAGAAAAACAGGTCTATCGAGGACTTGCTTGGCGTTACGGAGGTATAAAAGAAAAAAACGCTGGCAAACTATCAACACCCGAAGCAAAAAAAACGCTTACAGAAGATATAAAGAAACGAGCAAAATACGAGCTGGAAGTAATCGAGAAAATGGGTTTCAGCGGCTACTTTTTAATTATTTCTGATTTTATCAATTGGGGAAAAAATAATGGTATCGTATTTGGCCCGGGCCGTGGATCAGCCGCTGGTTCGATAATTGCGTATTCCCTGAAAATTACAGAGCTAGATCCGCTGAAATATGATCTGCTCTTTGAAAGATTTTTAAACCCCGATCGCGTCTCAATGCCCGATATCGACATTGACATCCAGGATACACGGCGAGACGAGGTTATTCAGTATTGTGTAGAGAAATATGGAACCGAACGGGTCGCTAACATTGTAACTTTCGGTACAATGGCAGCGCGGAATGCTGTAAGGGATGTAGCCAGGGTGTTACAGGTGCCGTATGCAGATGCTGACCGTTTGGCAAAAATGATCCCACCACCCATACAAGGACGCCAGATACCTCTGGCAAAGTCTTTAGTAGACGACGCAGATCTAAAGCGCGAATACGAGACGAATGAACAGTCAACTAGGGTATTCGATCTGGCTGTTAGACTTGAGGGGACTATACGGTCGCACGGTGTTCATGCAGCCGGTGTAGTTATTGCTCCTGACGATATTGTAAAATACGTACCTCTGGAAATGGCTCAAAAAGGCGTAGTTGCTACTCAGTATTCAATGAATCCTATAGAGGAGCTCGGGCTTCTAAAAATGGACTTTCTTGGGCTGTCTAACTTGACGATAATAAAGAATGCCCTTCGGATAATAAAAAAAGTACACGGCGACGACATTGACATAAATACTATCCCACTGGATGATCGAAAAACTTTCGAGCTATTTCAGCGTGGCGATACCACTGGAGTATTCCAGCTAGAATCTGCTGGCATGAAACGCTACCTAAAAGAGTTAAAACCTACCGCTTTCGAAGACATAATTGCCATGGTGGCTCTGTACAGGCCTGGCCCCATGCAGTGGATCGAGGATTTTATAGACCGCAAACACGGTACAAAAAAAGTCGAATATTTGCATCCGGCAATGAAATCGGCTCTCGAAAATACCTACGGAATCATGGTCTATCAAGAGCAGGTTATGCAAATAAGCAAAGAGATGTGTGGCTTTACTGGTGGACAGTCAGACACGCTGAGAAAAGCGATTGGTAAAAAAATACCAGAGGTAATGGCAAAACTAAAGGAAGAATTTATCCAAGGCGCTATAAATACGGTTGATGCAGATCGTCCACTGATGGAAAAATTCTGGAAACAGCTAGAAGATTTTGCTGCGTATTGTTTTAACAAATCACATGCCGCTTGCTATGGCTTAATTGCTTATCAAACAGCCTATCTAAAAGCGCATTATCCAGCAGCCTTTATGGCTGCCGTAATGTCTAGCGATTACGACGACACCGACAGGCTTGCGATAGAAATAAAGGAGTGTCAGACCATGGGCATCACTGTTTTGGCGCCCGATGTTAACGAGTCATTTGTAGAGTTTGCCGTTACTCCAGATAAGAAGTCGATTAGATTTGGTATGAATGCCATAAAAAATGTGGGCACAGCAGCCGTCGAAGAGATTCTTCGTGCAAGACAGGCGAATGGACCGTTCGAGACCTTAGAGGACTTTTTTTCGACCGTCAGTCCTAGAACGGTAAACAGAAAGTCTGTTGAGAGCCTAATAAAATCCGGGGCTTTCGATAATCTAGCCGACCGCCACCAACTAATTAATAACATCGACGTATTGTTGGCCTACGGGTCAAAAATCCACAAAGATTTAGCTTCTGGACAGACTGATTTGTTTGGAAATGCGCCGGAACTGAGTGAGCATTCCAAACCAGTTCTAAAACTGGAAGAACCAGGCACAGCTTTGTCTCAGCGCGAGCAACTGCAGTGGGAGCGAGAATTACTAGGTGTTTATCTGTCTCAGCACCCTCTGGAGGCGTTCAAAGCAATCTTAGAAGAACAGGTTGTGCCACTTAAGGAAATAATGGCCGAACACCACAACAAGAGTGTCCACGTTGGTGGAATAATCACTGCATCTAGAGAAATTGTTACCAAAAACGGGCAAAAAATGGCATTTGTCAGTATTTCTGACGACCATGAAGAGATCGAAATCGTATTATTCCCTAATGTTTATCAACAGACACTGGGCATCTGGGACAAAGACAGAGTGGTGATTGTAAATGGTAAAGTTTCCGCTCAGGATAAGTCGGGAGAGTTGACAGGAGATATTAAAATACTCGCTGATGAGGCCCGAGAAGTAACCCACGAGCAAGCAACGGCCTATGAAGCAACGGGGAAAAAACGCAAAACTCCGAAACCAGCAAAGAAAAAACCAGTAGTCACGGCATCAAAACCTGCAGAATCCAACTTAGAACCTAGAATATACATACGAATCCACGATTCCAGTGACCAAAAACTACTGTCAAATTTGAAGGTTGTGCTTGAAGATAATGTTGGCGACACAGAAGTAGTATTGGTTGTTGGAGAAGACTCAGAAAAGCAAATTATCCGTTTGCCGGCGAGAATCAGTCAAAAAGAGGACTCAATGTCAGCAATAACTTCGATCGTTGGTGAATCTAATGTCAAAATACAATAAGTTTTTTAGCGTATAACACCAATTTGCTGGCTAATAACTGCGCCAAGAGCAATTATTGACATTATTGTTACGTCGACTAGTGGGTGCTTCATTGCGTAATGCTCACCACGTACTAATGATTTTCTAAGAGCTCGTCCATGTTTGATTGCCAAGAACATTATTAATGCTCCTAAGATTGCTCCCACGGCATAAGGAGACCAGGGAGCCATGCCAGAAGTTATAGACTGTACTTTCCTAATTGAGTAGTTGCCAGGCTCCTGCGTTGCGCCCAGGGTGTTGAATGAGTTTGGTGATGCGTCTTTTACCGAGGCTACTTTTGCTGATGCAGAGGGTTCGCCATACATTGCAACAACAACAGTTGTTGGCCCCTGATCGATAAAGTCTTTGCTCTGGGCAAATCCAAAACCAACATTCTTGTAGCTAGGGTCAAGTAGATTGTCTCTGTGGCTTTTGCTATTCATCCAGCCTGCGATAACTTCGTTATCGTTGGTGAAACCATATGCCAAATTCTCACCAGCTTTTCTATACAGGTAGTTTGCGTCTGTTATGAATTGCCACGGAGCATTTCCTTCGGGGGTAGAATGCGACCAATAATCGCGTTTTACCATGTCATTGGCTTTGGCTTGTGCAGCTTCAGACAGCTTTTTGTTTAGGGTTAGTTGACCTAAATGTTGTTTCTCTCTCCGGGCATTTGTGTCTTTGGTTAGCTCGGTTACGCTCATTTCGGTGGCATATGGTAATACGCCTTGTTTTTGCGCAAAACGTGATTGCCAAGGCTGTATAACCGCCAAAATCATAATTAGAACCGTCACCAAAGGTAGGTACGGGTAGTAGACTTTTAGAAAATCTTTTGAGTTTTTGTGTTTTGGGCGAAGGTTCGAGTGATGTCTCGTTTTTTGTTCGTGTTCTTCGTGTTGATGATCACGTTTTTTCGAGTGTTTTCTCGTTTTTGCGCCCTTCGTAACAGGCATAAGCATATTGTAACACTAAAATGGGTAAAATCGACAATGATATATTGCAGCTGTTGCTGCTTCAATAACATTGAATGATTCTTTATTTCCGAACATGGGTATTTCAACTGTCATATCACACAACTTTAACAGTTTTGGCTCAACGCCTTCGACTTCTCGTCCCAGCAATATCGCGACTTTTCCTGACGGGTTAAATTCTGGCAACTGGATTGATTTTTTTGCCTGCTCTAAGGCGACAATTATGTATTTGTCGGCTCGTAATTCATCCAAAAGCGTTAATATTTCGTCATGATGGGTCCAAAGACCAGTGTCGGCTTCTGCCCCGAGAGCGGTTTTGCTAATTTGTTTTGTCAATTTAGATGATAAGTGCGGTAGACGTACATCATTCGTTTGCGTGGGATACGGAGTATATCCGGTAAGGTAAACATGTTTGACGCCAAAACCATCTGCAGTGCGTAGCAATGACCCAACATTGTGGGCGCTACGGATATCGTGGGCAATCAAAACAATTTCTCTCATCTGTCTATTCTATCTTATTTTATCCTCAAACCTGTTCTAGGAGCTCTTCTCCAAAAAAAATACAAAATCTATCTTACGATCTAAAGCTCGCGCACTCTATTACTTTTGCCCGCCAAAAGTAATCAAAAGCTCGGGCTAGCTAATTATTCTTGATACATTTGTTCGTAAAAAGTAGGCTCGCTGCGGAACTCACTAGATAACTGCTAACAGCAGTTATCTAGCTCAAACAATCCTCGCGCTCAAAGGCGCCTACTTTTAACAACATCTGTTCAGGAATAATCAGATGCCCAATACAAAGCTTAATTCCATGATTTCTGTCTGGCAGCAGGCCAGTAATCAATGAGTATTACATATCGAAGGTGGCCTCTGGCTTGTCCTGAATGACTTCGTCAACACTACAACAAAAGAGACGAGGACTGTCTGAAGGCTAAAAGTTGCCAGTGGCAAGTTTTAGTCAAGTTCCACAGTCTGTTGTTATCTTCAACAAGATGTCATATCAAGACAAACGGATAGCCAAGAGTTTTGATTACTTTGTCGGAACAAAGTAA
The DNA here is from genome assembly GCA_964494845.1 of uncultured Candidatus Saccharibacteria bacterium. GTDB lineage: Bacteria > Patescibacteriota > Saccharimonadia > Saccharimonadales > JAGQNJ01 > CAYRSA01. The sequence goes on from CAZBSC010000018.1 coordinate 8,277, forward strand.
TGATTGCGCGAGCTTTAGCTCGTAAGAAAGTATGAGGAAATTGGTTCTTTGGGAAAGAACACGTACTTCGTCTCTAGAAGTAATGCGGTGCTTATGGTTAAATAGATGCATGACGATTCGTGAATTTTGGGTGGGCATAGTTATATGAGTCAAGATGCCCGCCGGGATGAAGAGCAAAGTACACTAAAGCGCGCCAATATACTGGGGTTGCCGTATATTGACACCTCAAAAATACCTAACAAACAAATCTACAAAGACATTTTATCTGTTCCAGAATTATATAATCTGAAAGTCATTCCTGTGCAGGTTGATGCGCACAATATTCGCTTTGGGGTCACCAACATTACTTCGCAGCAGACTATGGCTACGTTACGACAACGATTCTTAGACCAAAGAATCGCCTTTGGCATGATTTCTGACACCGGGTTCCGTGAATATATGAAGCTGTATGATCCGCCAAAAGCCGTTGTCTACAAAGACATAGAGCTGACAACAGCCGGAACGGACGATCTAGTGGCCCAAGTGTCGGCTACCTTGGAACAAGTTCGTGCCGATGATATGTTGGCTTATTTGGTACTACAGGCGCACAGGCTAAAAGCTTCTGACATTCACATCGAGTCTGAACGGGCCTACACCCGCATTCGTTTCCGTATTGACGGAGTACTGCATTCCATCGCCAAGGTCAGTATTGAAAAAACACGTATTTTAGTTTCGGCTATTGCCAGCGCTGGAAACATATCTACTGCATCAGAGGATGCACAGCAGGGTCATATATCCCAACAGGTGAAAATGGCGGACGGTAACGCGGTTGATGTTAACCTGCGTTTAGAGACAGTCCCTACAGTCAGCGGGATGGATATTGTTATGCGACTGTTTAACATGCAGCAAGAAATGTATCAGTTAGATCGCCTTGGCCTGACGCCAACAGAGAGAAAAATCGTCGATGATATTATCGCCAAGCCGAGCGGATTGGTGCTTGCTGTCGGTCCCACGGGCTCTGGTAAGACGACAACACTATATTCGATGCTCAACTCGCTAAACAGCGAAGAGCGCAAGATAATCACTGTCGAAGACCCCGTCGAATATCAGTTTGAGGGCATTACACAGATTCCGGTGCGCTCTACAACTGGTCAACAGACAAACTTTGCAGACAAACTTCGTGCCGTTCTTCGTCTAGATCCAGACATTGTGATGGTCGGCGAGATTCGTGACATGGATACGGCAAAAACAGCGTTACAGGCTTCGTTGACTGGGCACCTAGTGCTATCTACTTTCCACGCTGGCTCTGCTGCGGCTGCCCTAACCAGACTAATGGAGGTTATTGGCGCTAACCCACTGTTTGCATCCGCAATCCGCCTGGTAATGGCCCAGCGCTTGGTGCGAAGACTAGATGATACGTGCAAAGTTCCATACAACCCTAGTGGTGCCGAATTAAAACAAATACAAGATGTACTAGCAACTTTGCCAGAGGGCGTCGAGAGGCCAAAATTAGAAGACCTAAAATTCTTCGCGCCAGGCAAATCAGCCGACAACCCCTATGGGTTCCGTGGGCAACTGGCGATTCGCGAACAATTTATCCTTAGTGGACCTATCCTAGAGTTACTGCAAAAGGGCAACACCGCAACTAGTACAGAACAGATAGAACAAGCCGCTGTTGCTAGCGGAATGACCACAATGCGTCAAAACGCCATCCTGAAAGTCTGCGCCGGCGAAACAACCTTGCAAGAAGTCTACCGAGTAATTGGCTAATGAATAACTTTGGCTATAGCTGAGACTAGGCGTTTATCTAGAACGCTGGGGATTATCATCTCAGGGGTAGGTTTTTCAACGAGGGCAGCGATAACTTCGGCGGCAGCAATTTTGTGCTGATCTGTAATCTGGCTGACTTTGTTGTCGAGAGCTCCGCGGAAAATACCAGGGAATGCCAGGGCATTATTAACTTGGTTGGGAAAGTCGCTTCGGCCAGTGGCCATAATTGCTACACCCGCCTTTTTGGCGATATCCGGCATTATCTCTGGGACAGGGTTAGCCATGGCGAAGATTATCGGGTCTTTTGCCATGGTTTTGACCATCTCTGCAGTAACTAGACCAGGTGCTGAAACACCGATAAAAATGTCGGCACCCACCATTGCGTCCGCAAGTGTACCGTTTTTGTCATTTTTGTTGGTGAACTCTAACAACTTTTTTTTCTCGCTGTTTAGATCTGTTCTGGACGACGAAATAATTCCTTTGCTATCAACCACCAGTATTTCTGGCTTTGCATACAATTGAATTAGCTTCATGACGGCTGTTCCGGCGGCACCGGCCCCAACGCATACAATTCGGCAATCTTTTAATTTCCTCCCGGTAATCTTCATAGAATTTATTAGCCCTGCTAGCACGACGATTGCGGTTCCGTGTTGATCGTCGTGAAACACGGGTATTTTTAATTGTTTTTTTAGTCTTTCTTCGACCTCGAAACAGATTGGTGCTGCAATGTCTTCCAGATTAATCCCACCAAAACTAGGGGCAATTGCTTTTACGGTCTCAACAATTTCATCGGCGGAGTGCACATCGATAACCACCGGCACAGCATCCACATTAGCAAAGTCCTTGAATATCATGGCCTTACCCTCCATAACCGGCAGAGCGCCTTGCGGACCGATATTCCCCAGACCTAATACAGCGGTCCCATCACTAACGACCGCCACTGTATTATTTATCCATGTATAATCTCTTGTTTCATCGGGATGTTTGGCTACGTGGCTAGATACAGCTGCCACACCAGGGGTGTAATAAGTGCTCAGTTTGTCTACAGTGTCCAACTTGTCTTTTGGGGCCATGCTGAGTTTGCCACCGAGTTTTTTGTGTTGTTTTAACGCCAGTTTTCCAAAATCTTTTCCCATAACATCCATAATAACATTAGTAACTAGCAGCAGTTCAAAATAACTCAGGGATTGACATAATATCAAAAAGGTAGTATTCTATTGAAATATGAGTGAATCTTCTGATTTAGCCCCTCAATATGATAGATTTTTAGCCGCGGTCCACTTTGTTGCGGATTCTGTCACAGACTCAGCCGATGTTGGCCGTAACGATAATCTAGTTGATCCCAGGGCAGCGAGACTACTTCTTGAAGCAGGTGCCATGGTGCCACAGAAAGTGGCAGAGATCGCTGAACCTGTATGCCCGCCGCCTGTCTTAAGGCTTGTTTCCGAATAATACCATCGTCTCTGTTGCATTAGAGTAAGAAATCATGTAGAATTGACTGTCTATGAGTACGGTTGTAAGAGAAATCGAAAAACAGTTCAAAAAACACCAAGTTGTCGACGTTCGTTCGGGCGACACTGTAAAGGTGCACCAGAAGATTAAAGAAGGCGCCAAAGAGCGTGTTCAGATCTTTGAAGGCCTGGTTATTCGTACTGACCGCAAAAACAGCCACACGTCGTCTATAACAGTTAGGCGTATTGCCAGCGGTGTTGGTGTTGAAAAGTCATACCTCTTGCATTCTCCGCTAGTATTAAAAGTTGAAGTTGTAAAAAGAAGCAAAGTTCGACGGAACTATCTCAGTTACATGCGTGATCGTACTGGTAAATCTGCACGTATGACAGGTATGGACTTCGATAAGGACAAAGTTAACACAGTTGTTGATAAAAAAGCCGAAGAGGAAGAAGCTAAGATTCACGAAGAAAAAGAAGCTATGCACGAAGTTGAAATGGCCGAAAAAGCCAAAGAAGAAGCCGAGCTAGAAGCCAAAGCAGCCGAAGTCGAAAAACGCCACGCCGAGGCCGAAAAAGCCGAAAAATCTGAATAAGAATTTTCAATCGAAATAATCAAACCGCTCTAACCACGAGCGGTTTTTTGTTATGATACTAAGATGAAATCCACGAGTGTTGGGCTAGAGCTAGTTTGGATGAGACGCTGCGAAACGCAATGGAAGAGTATATGAAATACTCTGACGGCGTATCGAAAAGCGACTCATTCAAAGTAGCCAAGAAGCCAGCGGAGTCTGGTGCTTCGCATCAGAGCAGGCTGGTTAAGCCAAGACATGTGGTTGGGATTGATGAAGTGGGCAGGGGTGCGTGGGCCGGCCCACTACTAGTGGTGGCAGCTAAGGCCAAGACAGCACTACCAGTAGGGTTAAAAGATTCTAAGGTTTTAACTAAAAAGAGGCGCGAAACACTATTTCCGCTTCTCGAGGAATCTTGTGATTTTGGAGAAGGTTGGGTAGAACCGGCAGAAATCGACCAAATTGGGCTGACCGGTGCAATGGAACTAGCAGTAAGACGAGCATTAATACATTTAAAGGCTGAAAATACTGACGAAATCATTATGGACGGGACTATCAACTATTGCGACAAAAAATTTATGAATGTGCAGTGTATTGCTAGGGCCGATGCTACGCGCCCGATTGTGAGCGCCGCCAGCATTTACGCAAAGGTCCTTCGTGATCGCAAAATGGAACAGCTAGCAGTAGAGCATCCAGGCTACGGTTTCGGAAAACACGTTGGCTACGGCACAAAACTACATTTAGAGAGACTAAAATCTCACGGAGTTTCACCGATTCACAGGTTATCTTATAAAACCGTGGCAGTATTTGTATGAGCACCACCAGCACCGGCCGTGAGGCTGAAGATACGGCTGCGAACTATCTCAAGAAACTGGGTTACAAGATTTTAGATCAAAACTGGCGTACACGATGGTGCGAAATCGATATTGTGGCCAAAAAAGACGATATTGTATCGTTTGTAGAGGTAAAATATCGTAAATCAGACGAATTCGGTGGCGGTTTACAGTACATAACACCAGCCAAACAAAAGCAAATGGCCTTCGCCGCCCAGTTTTGGGTTAGCAGCAACAATTGGGACGGAGACTATAACCTCGCCGCAGTCGAAGTTACCGGCCCCGAACTCGAAATCACAGAATTCATCGATAGTATTTAGGTTTTTTTGCTTATGCTTGCTTGTATTTAAAAAAAATCTATAGTGTTATTATGACAACTTTAGGTCCTGTAGATGGAGAGCCGGGTTTACCAGATCCTGGGATGGCCACTGACCCCATGGCTGAATGCCTGGACGCCTTTGTTGCCGAGGTGGCGGTGCCAGACGCAGTTGTACAAATCGGTGCAAGGGCACTGTATGAATCAGTTGCAACAGTGCTAGGTCATGCTCTGACGCGACAAGACACATCGCGTTTCGGTGCTATTGCAGTCCAACATCCACAACTAGAACAGCGTGAGCGCGGAGAATATTGGATACATCCTAGCGCAGAAGACAGACAATACTTTCCAACTAACATTGTTATACTCGGTGGAAATGAGCTAGAAGATATGATAAGACATTTTGATGGCAGGTATAGGGGCGGCATAGTAAAACAACGGCACGAGGGCAGACGGCGTCGTAATTGGAGAGATACGAAAGCACCGTCGGATCTCACCGAATAATTAGACGATAACTTTCTTACGAGCTAAAGCCCACGGACGCATCACTTTGTATCATTAAAGAAATTAAAAACTCCTCCGAGATATTTGAGGTGTAGCCAAAACGAGAGATTATTTTTTTCGGGTGATTTCTAGAAACTGAACTTCGCTGGTTAGCATTCGGCGAGCCATAGAAACCTTAATGCCGGCCTGTTTAATTCTTTCAACAGCGTCCGCTACTACCTCTAGTTTGTCCGTGTCGTGGTATTGAAAAAGTGCCTTTTCATCCTGCGTCTCTTTAAATAGACCGATTTTCATTGAACCAGATTTTCTTAAGATTCTTATACCTTCCCAGACAGTTGCCAGTGCAAACTCGGGCAAAACCTCATGCAAATTTGATAGGAAATTAAGATTCAGAACCAAGTCCGCGGATCTATCGGGCAGGGGCAGGTCTATTGCAGAGCCAGTGATATATCTTTCAGGATGTGCGGCCCAATCTTCTAAAAATCTAGCATTTGCAGATCTGTTAGTTACCCGTGGATTGTCATTTTTATCGGATGGCCTGTCGACTATAATCACATTAGGAGGCATCGATTGTCTACGAGCGGTTCTTTCTACTTCATCTATTTCATCTAAAAAATTTATAAAGTCTGATGATCTCGCTACAAATATATCTCTGTCATCGTAGGAAGGGTCGATAGCAACCGCATCTGCGCCAAGTTCACAGAACCGAGCGGTAAGGTCGCTGCCTCCAGCAGCAATATCAACCACCCTCATGCCTTTCATGCGTTCAGGACTCAACGAATAAGTTGCCTCTATTACTTCAGAAGCATTAGAACTAATTTCCATTGAGTCGATTACAAACTGTTCTTGCTCTGCTAGTACAACCGGGTCTACAAACCCATCGTAAATATGTCCTTTATCTGCCATGAGTCAGATGATCCCACAAAATGAATA
>CAZBSC010000019.1:0-14139 GCA_964494845.1 uncultured Candidatus Saccharibacteria bacterium
TAAGTGTAAAAGGTTTGTTATATTGACTTTAGTGTGCATTTTATGCTATAATATAGCAATGCAATCACCTTCTACTAACTTTAGACGAGGGCAAGACCAATCAGAGGTCGCAGAGCAAGCTTTTATTGACTCTTCTCTTTCAGATGTTTACGTCAAAATGCAACTTGGCCAAATCGCAAGTCAAGATATGGAGCAGGTCATCCATGCTGGTGACCTTAGGGAAAAACACGCAGCAAGCAGGACAAGAGAACTTGAAGATAGAGTAAATCGTGACGCGCTGACAAGACTACTAGATCGGAACGGTCTATTGGATGCCTATGGCAACCGCCTTGAACCCAATGGCAGCTTATTGCTTATTGATCTTGATGGTTTTAAAGACGTTAATGATGGCGAGGGTGGCCACCCACTTGGCGACCAGCTTTTAAGGGGCATAGGTCAGCTGATGAAGTCATTTCGCCCCGATGATCCTATTGCCCGACTTGGGGGGGATGAGTTTGCAGTTATGATGGAGGGAGCCTCAGAAACTGATGCCCTAAACCGTGCCACCGAACTTTGTGAAATAATCGGAGGCATCGAAACAGTTGATGGTATGCCTGTTAACGTCGGAGCAAGCATAGGTGTCGCTGATTACAATGGTGTCATGCCATTCGATGACGTATACCGGAATGCTGACTTAGCAGTCTACCGAGCAAAGGATAATGGAAGGGGCCAAGCAGTCGCGTATAGCATCCTAGACCACCCATCATAAAGTTATACCTAATAGCTAAAGAAGAGGCGACCCCTCTTCGGGCGGGTTTGAACTTTTTGTGTCAAATAAAGGTTTAGCGTCTATGACCACGCGGCCGTCGGCTTCGCCTTTTAGCGAGCATGTATACAGCGTCATCTTGGCTTCAGTAGTTTGCTTTTCTATCTCAACAGCGGTCCTGGCTACTGCGTAATTTTTTGTTACCTCGTATTCATACCATTTTTTATTATAAAAAACCTTGATTTTATCGCCAGGCTGAACCTCGTTAAGGTTATAGAACGGTGATTTTGCCCTTGTCCCCTGCGGCGTTACCCCAAGGTTGAACCTATGGGCACTAAGAATAAAATTGCCGCCTTTTTCCGGATTACCACGCTCTGGGTATCGCCACCACGCACCCTTTTCTAGGCTGGCTGGTGTATTTTCCTCAAAATATGGAACTTCTAGGTTTAATTTTTCTATCTGAATTCGGTTTCGCATATCTTTTGCATCATCTGACGTATTGTAGTCGATTGGGGAACCGGGTAATTCTTTGACTTTTGGACTGAAAACAAGAACCAGTATATATACTCCGACCAGAAACATTATTATAGAGACAAATAAAGCCACTCTTTTCGGCCATCTACGTTTCTTGATTGGCTTGTCGTTTGATAGGACTTCGTTAGATTGGGCAGGCGACATAGAAGTTACATTGTAACAAGTTGTATGCTGTAAGTTCTAGTGCTAGAGACCGGTATTTTTTAGTTCTTCGAGTAATTCTTTTTGTTTGTGACTTAGTCTGTGGGGGGTATCCACGATTATTGTAACGATATGGGGGCCACGAGTTTTGGACCGTATATGTGGAACGCCATGTTCTGATAATTTGAAGTCCGTTCCACTCTGTGTGCCAGCAGGAACTTTCATAGTTATGGGACCATCAACAGTATCCACTTCAATTTCTGTGCCAAGTGTCGCTGCTATCAAACCCACATGCTCTTCCGATAGTATAATATCGTCCTCGCGGGTAAAGTGTTTGTGGGCTTTTACTCGGACATTAACGTACAAGTCACCTTTTTGCCCCCGTGCGATAGCTTCGCCACGCTCTTTCAAACGAATAGTTGCACCGTCATCAATCCCAGCCGGAATTTTCAGTTTTACTTGCTGTTTTTGTCTAGTGACACCCTTGCCTTTGCAGACGCTGCACACTTTTTCTGGTATTTTTCCGGTGCCTTCACATTCGCTGCAAACCGTAGCTTGCTGAATATTTCCGAAGACTGTTCGCATAACCCGCGTTACCTGACCAGATCCCTGGCAGGTGGGACAGGTTTTTAGCTCGTACCCACGTTCTACGGTACTACCTTCACAATGTTCACATGCCGAATTTAGCTGCATGTTTAAGTCAATCTCTGTGCCGAATACTGCTTGTTCAAACGTTAGATCTATCTGAGTTTGCACATCATTTCCACGACGCTCTCGTTGCCCGCGTGCGTGCTGCTGACCGCCACCAAAAAAGTCGCCAAATATATCACCTAGGCCTAGATCACCAAAGTCAAAGTTGATATTTTGTCCTTGCCCACCATAACCACCACCTGCAAACGGGTTGCCGTCACTGGCTGCACTAGACCCTACACCCGCATGGCCGAACTGATCATAACGTTGTCTTTTACTGGGATCTTTTAGTACTTCATAAGCTTCGTTAATTTCTTTGAACTTGGCCTCGTCACCGCCTTTGTCTGGATGATGTTCTACCGCGGCACGCCGAAATGCCTTCTTCAGCTCATCGGCAGAAGCATTCTTGCCTACTCCCAATATTTCGTAATAATCACGTTTACTCATAGATATTTACTGTACCATCAACTACTAAATCTACTCTATTTTTTCCGCCATGTTCTCTGTAATATTCGTCTTCCTCATCGAGCCACTTTTCCCATAACTTCTTGATTTCTGCTTCGGTTCCTTGCTTTTGGTCACGGGTCATACCTCTCTTCAGACAGACCCCCCGCGGCGTTTCCACCCATATGCGATAAATTACGAAGGGCTCAAACTTTTTGTTTGTAGAACTAATCCCTTCGATAATCATTACTGGAGTTACAGGTTGATCTTTGACAGGCTTTGGCTTATGATCTGGCCACCACTTTGTGGGTTTATAGCTCAGTGTTTTCGCCCCAATTTTTATAGGATTAAAGACATCGGAGATAAGTCGTTGATGTAGTTCTCCAGGATGATCCGGAAACGCAAAGTCATCGGTATGGATAATCTCAGCCTTGAACTCCTTCGCGAGTAGGTTTGCGAGTGTAGATTTTCCAGAACCGCCATGCCCATCAATCGCAATGAACTTTACAGGATAATCGTTTTGTGCGCGTCTACCAGCAACCTCTTTTCGGATTTTACTGAGAATAGGCTGCTGGATCTCTTTGACGCGCCCAAGCATTACTTTTCTTTCTTGTCTTCGTCGATTACTTCACCTTCTACGGGTTCGTCATCTTTTTTGTCTTTTGGTTTCTCGTCTGAATCTTTATCTTCAGATTTTTCGTCTTTTGCTGCTTGTTCGTACATCTTTGCACCGATTGGCATGATTTTGTCAGTCAGTTCTTTGGCAGCTTTTTCGATTTCGTCCTTATCGGCTTTTTCGTCAGCTAGTACTTTCTTTGCAACTTCAACTGCTTCATCTAATGTCTTCACGTCTTCTTCGGATAGTTTTTCCTTGTTGTCGTTCTTCATTTTTTCAGCCTGGTAGACCGCACTGTCTAGTTGGTTACGGACTTCGATCGCCTCCAGTTTCTTCTTGTCTTCCTCGGCATGTGCCTCGGCATCCTTGGCTGCTTTTTCGATTTCCTCTTTGTTCAGGTTACCGCTGTTTTGGATAGTGATGCTCTGCTCTTTACCGGATCCTTTGTCCTTGGCACTAACATTCAAAATGCCATTTGCATCAATGTTGAATGTCACCTCGATTTGCGGAACACCGCGTGGTGCAGATGGGATCCCATCTAGCACAAATCGTCCCAACGACTTGTTGTCGGCGACCATCTCGCGCTCACCCTGGACTACGTGGATTTCTACCTGTGGCTGATTATCGGCCGCTGTACTGAAAGTTTCACTCTTGGATGTTGGAACAGTGGTGTTGCGCTCGATTAGCTTTGTGGCCACGCCACCAAGTGTCTCAATACCTAGCGATAACGGTGTTACGTCTAGTAGCAACACGTCCTTGACATCACCCTGCAATACTCCACCCTGAATAGCTGCACCTACTGCAACAACTTCATCAGGGTTAACACCTTTTAGGGGCTCTTTGCCAAATATCTCTTTTACTTTTTCAATAACTGCTGGCATTCGGGTCATTCCACCCACCAGAATTACTTCGTTAATATCCTTGGCATCTAGCTTGGCGTCTTTTAGCGCTTTTTTACATGGCTCGGCAGTTTTGTTTATATAGTCTTGGACTAGATCAACAAGTTTTGCACGAGTTAGTTTGTACTCAAAGTGCTTTGGCCCCTCTGCATCAGCTGTTAGGAAAGGCAAGTTAATGTCAGCGACTTCTGTAGTAGACAGCTCTTTCTTGGCTTTCTCGGCTTCTTCCTTTAGGCGCTGCATAGCGGCTTTATCTTTTTTGACGTCAATGCCAGATTCTTTTTTGAACTCGTCAACAAAGTGGTTAACGATCTTTAGGTCAAAGTCTTCACCCCCCAGGTGTGTATCGCCATTTGTTGATAGCACTTCGAATACGCCGTCACCTAACTGCAAGATAGAAACGTCAAATGTTCCACCACCGAGGTCAAATACTGCGACTTTTTCTTCTTTTTTCTGGTCTAGCCCGTAAGCTAATGCTGCCGCGGTTGGTTCGTTGATTATTCGCTTTACTTCTAGTCCAGCAATTTTGCCGGCGTCTTTTGTTGCCTGGCGCTGGGAATCGTCAAAGTAGGCAGGAACAGTAATGACCGCTTCTGTGACAGGTTCCCCTAGGAATTTCTCAGCATCGGCCTTTAACTTGCCCAGAATCATCGCGCTGACTTCTTCGGCACTGTATTCCTTGTCGCCCATTTTTACTTTCACACCAGTACCGCTTTTTACGATTTCGTATGGCATTAGCTCAATGTCTTTTTGGACTTCTTTGTCAGAAAATTTGCGTCCTATAAGCCGCTTTATACCAAAAATTGTGTTGGTAGGGTTTGTAACACGTTGGCGGTTTGCAACCTGACCAACTAGTCTCTCGCCGTTTTTATTAATCGCAACTACCGATGGGGTTGTTCGATTACCTTCAGTGTTAGCAATAATTTCTGGCTTGCCAGATTGCATCACAGCCATTGCGCTGTTTGTTGTTCCTAAATCAATTCCTATTATTTTTCCCATATTATTTCTCCTTCTTAATTTATTGTGATAGTGACTTTAAATGATCAACGTAATATTGGTCTGGGTCTCTTCCGTGAGCGACAATTCGGTCTTCTCGCTCCTGCTCGGTAATCCACCGTCCGAAAACGAGCTCGCGATTATCAAGATGCAGGGCGGGCCCATTGGCCATCTCAACAACCTCAACCATATCCTCTTCACCCCCAACAACTCGAGCTCGATAGTGTGCAACGGCCACATGTTGGGCAGGATCAACTTCACTAATGCCTGGGATTATTTCTGCAGTCATTTCGGTTCCTTCTTAACTTTTACCATTGCGTGACGTATTACGTTTTCTCCTAGGCGGTAGCCAGGCTGAAGTTCTTCGCAGACAACTTCAACTTCGCCATCGCCATCTTCGATCCCAACAGCATCATGCAGGTTAGGGTCAAAATGTTCGCCAACTGTCTTTATGCGCTCAACACCCATTTGTTTGAGCGTATCCTCGAACTGTTTTACAACCCCACCGACGCCCTTGATATAGTCATTATTTTCTAAATCTTTCGGCACATGTTTTAGCGCACGTTCGAAGTTATCGATTACAGGCAATAAATCTTCGATTATTTGCACTTTTACTAGGCTCTTTAGTCCGGTAATTTGCTCTTCGTGACGTCTGCGAATATTAGTAGCATCAGCGCGCTCTCGCATTAGTGCATCTGTAATTTCTGCAACCTGCTGTTCTAACTCTTGAATCCTACTGGGTGTTCTCGGGATTTTTGGGCTAATAGGTTTACTCATACAATGCCTCCTCTAACGCTTCACCTGTTCTTTGGACTAAACCGATAACGCCTCTATAGCTTTGTCTGGTTGGGCCAAGTACCCCAATATAACTATGGTCTGAATATGGACTACGGAAACGGCTAATAATTAAGCTACATCCAGCTGAAGATCCGATTGGGTTTTCTCGCCCTATATATACATTCATAGGCTCGTTCGGGGCAGCCTCGCGCAACCACGGCTGTAGATTGTCTAGCAATTGCGCCACTTCACGAACTTGACCTGGCTGCATAAACTCTGGTTGCCCGAATAAATTGCTAAGCCCACTCATGTATAGCTGATCCCCGATAGTTGCTAGTCCCAAATTGCTGGTCAAATCTACAAGTGTTTCAACAGCATTGCGTATTGTCTGTTCATTTGCGCCGGCATTATTAACTCGAGCCGAAAGTGCTCGTTGTTCTCGTTTGGATGGCAATGCGTCTTTTTGGCCCTGAATCTCGTTGACATAGTGACGATAGCCCTTGTCGGTAGGGATTCGGCCAGCTGATGTGTGTGGCTGTTTTATGTAACCTTTTCGTTCTAGTTCTGCCATTTCAGCACGAACAGTGGCCGACGAAACTCCAAAAGCTTTTGTTAGCAAGCTAGAGCCAACAGGGCTAGCTACCTCTGCGTATTGCTCGATAATTGCGGCTAGTAATTTTTCTTGTCTATCTGTTAGCATATAGCACTCATTAAGTAGTAGTGCTAGTTTATCTAATTGGCAGTCTCGTGTCAAGAGTGCCAATCCAGATTATTGGCCGGTTTTTTTGGGACTTTAAACTTACTTGTTTTTACAGATTTGCAAGCTTATGCGTTTTATGGTAAAGATTTTTCTACGTCAACCAATAGTTGTTTAGCGAGGTTTTTGGCTTTTTGTTGATATTTTTTGTCAACTTCGCCGGTCTTCGCTAGTTTTTCTACTATTTGCACTGTATCTTTTAGATCATCGTTTATTACAAAGGTGTAATAATCTGCGTTTAAAGCAATATTTAACTCTTTGTGCGCAGACTTTAAACGACGTTTATACTCTGTTTCGCTCATTTTGCCTCTAGATGTAATTCGCCTCTTCCATTCGCTAAAACTAGGTGGCAAGAAAAATAAGCAAATTGCATCTGGTTTGGCTTTTATGACATTTTCAACTCCTACGACCTCAATATCGCTAATTGCAATCTTCCCATCAGTCGATGCTATCTCTATTTCGCGCAAACTCATACCAGAAACTTGTTGTTCGTGAATAATTGCAGCTTCGACTAGCTTTCCGGCCTTTATGTCCGCCAGCATTTCTGACTCGCTGCGAAACCAATACTCTCTTCCATTTTGTTCTAAAACACCGTCGTTGACACGAGGTTTTCGGGTAGTATCTGAAACCACAAAATGATAGTGTTCTGTCTTTAAAAGTTCGCGAATTATTGTATTTCGTCCAGTTGCAGATGGAGCCGTACATAATACTAATTTATTTCTAGCCAGGATGGTTTTGGCATAGTCTGAGATACGGTAGTTTTTTAAAGCTTTCTGGAAAGCCGGAAGTTGTTTTAGTTCATTCATGCTCTAATCTCTTTTCAACATTACAGTAAAAGCTTCTGGGGGAATCTCTACATTCCCAAATTTTTTCATACGGGCCTTGCCACGTTTTTGTTTGGCTAGTTGCTTCTTTTTTCTGGACACATCTCCGCCGTATAGACCAATTGTAACATCTTTGCGAAAAGCGCTAATATCTTCACGTGCTATAAAATTAGCTCCAATGCCTGCTTGTAGGGCAACCTTGAACTGCTGCCTAGGGATAACATCCTTTAATTTTTTAACCACATCTCGCCCCAATGCCACAGCCTCGGATCTGTGAGTGACAACAGCGAGCGCTTCTACTCGCTCGCCGGCGACGTAAAAATCAACCCTGACTAAATCTTCAGTTCGGTAGTTGTCGAGCTCGTAGTTAAAAGACCCATACCCACTAGTGACAGATTTTAGCTGATCATAAAAGTCCGTTAACAAATTGGCTAGGGGAGCCTCAAAATTTACGACCGTCAAGTCATCTACATATGATAGATTTTTTTGCTGTCCCCTCTTGCTTGAAATCAGCTGAATGACCGCCCCTACAAAATCTTTTGGAACAACTATCTCGCCTTTTATCCATGGCTCACGAATTTCAGCGATGGTTGATACATCCGGGACATCTGCAGCAGATCTAATGTCTAATTGCTGGCCGTTCGTTAAGACAACTTGATAGTCAGTCGAGGGATTAGTAACTATTAACTCTAGGTTGTACTCTCGCTGCAAACGTTCTTTCACGATATCCATGTGCAGCAATCCTAGGAAACCAATTCGCAGACCGAAACCCAAAACAGGTGAGTTTTCTGGGTCATATCTTAGTGCAGAATCAGATAAAGATAGTTTTTCTACTGCTTCTTTTAGCAGATTGTAGTCTTCGTTGCTATTAGGGAAAAATCCGGCATATACGAAAGGTTGTACGTCTTTGTAGCCAGGCAATGAATGTTTGGCTTTGCTGTTAGATAATGTAATTGTATCTCCAACCTTAGCTTCACGGGTGCTCTTTAGGTTGGTCACGATGTAACCGATTTCGCCAGTACTCAACGCATCCATCTTTGTCATTTCAGGGGTTAAACGTCCGACTTCTAGCGCAATTCCGTCAGCCTCGGCAGCCATCATATGAATAACATCGTTCTTTTTTATGGTACCATCTACTACTCTCGCATAGAGAATTACTCCACGGTAATCGTCGTAGTAACTATCAAAAATCAAAGCTCTTGTTGCCGTGTCATCACTTCCTTTGGGCGGTGGCACGTCAGCTACTACGCGCTCTAAAACTCCATCAACTCCAACGCCGGTCTTTGCAGAGATGTGCAGTATATCTTCTTTTTTACAGCCCAGCAGTGCAACAATTTCGGCACCAACTCTATCGACATCAGCAGCCGGTAAGTCAATTTTATTCAGTACAGGGATGATGGCCAGGTCTGCGGCAATAGCTAGGTATACATTTGCCAAGGTCTGGGCCTGAATCCCCTGACTAGCGTCAACAATCAAAATTGCACCCTCGCAGGCTTCTAAGCTTCTCGAAACTTCGTAACTAAAATCAACGTGGCCTGGGGTATCGATGAGGTTCAACTCGTAATCTTTGTATTTCATTCTCACTGGTTGAAGTTTTATCGTAATTCCCTTTTCGCGCTCCAAATCCATGCGGTCTAGTAGTTGCGCTTTCATATTTCGCATTTCCACGGTTCCAGTCATTTCTAGCAATCGGTCAGCCAAAGTAGACTTGCCATGATCAATATGAGCAATGATGCAGAAGTTTCTAATGTGGTCTTGTTTCATTGAAGACACATTATAACAGAGGTAGCTCTCTGTTACCAGTCGATGTTGATCGGTTTCAATATAAGTTTTTTAATTCTTTCAGTAACGGGCTTCACTTCTTCGATGTTAAATAAAGCCGACATTATTATATATATACTAAAAGTAACGGCACTTATCATCGTGAGTTTTGTTCCTAAAGTTATAACTCCGGTATCATTTGCTTCCAGCGGGAAAAGTGAAATCATTACGAATGTCCCTACAATTGCAAATCCCGTAACAGATAGTATTCGCATTAAATCACCGGCATATTTCAGGCTGAATAATTTTCTATCCCGCTTAATTATTATAACTAGCAATATGACGACTTCAATCATGGCAGATAGAGTCTGCGCTAATGCTAGGCCAGCCACGTTGTATACCCCCGGACGAGCTAGAGTAAAGGCGAGGTAAATATTTAACGCAATCGTGATCAGAGAGATGATTAATGGTGTAACCGTATCTTTATGTGCATAAAAGTAGCGTGACAATATCTGGTAAATAGTACGGAAAAACATAGCGCCGCACAAAAATCCTAGGATTAGGGCGATTTGCTGAGAATCCCTGGTAAAAATAATTCTAGCCAAATACCCACGCGCGAAGTAGGTCACAATCAATATCGGCATTGATATCCAGATCATGGCCTTTAGAACTTTCAAAAACTCTCTGCGAAAAAGATCGGGTCTACCCTGAGACAGACGTTCGGTCATTCTAGGAAATGCTGCAGTTGAAATTGCCGTACCGATAAGAAGTATCGGAGTTGTATGAATAACATAGGCGTTCTCGTAATAAGTTATGTTTCCTTCACCCAATTGCCTTGCAAACCTCGTCTCGACAATACTGTTAATCGCATCTATACCCTGGTCGATAGACCTAGCAGGAAGTTGACGAAGTACTCCACGAAGAGCCTTGTTCTCCCATCGAATCATTGTTTCGTAGCGGAACTTTGTTCCCCACATTCCCAAAAAAGCAATCAGTAATTGAATAAATGCACCGATCGCTGCACCAACTCCTAGACCCACAATACCTAAATGGCCTGGTCCGCCATCGTGAGGTGCAACAGTACTGAAAACAACCGCGCTGATAATTATACAAAAGTTATAGAATAACGGGGCGACTGCATAGAAAAAAAATCTTCCTATGGTCTGTTGGATACTCATAAGAACGCCGGAAATAGTAAAGAATAAAGGGTTCAGTGAAATAAGCCGCATTATCATAACAGCGTTATTGAGTTGTTCTCCATTTATTCCAGGAGCTACGTGTTGTATCAAGGGCTTGGCAAAAATAATTATAGCCAGGGCAATAACACCCATAACCATCATCATTATGTTTAGCAAACTGGAAGAAAGTCGCCATGCTCCCTTACGATCATTTTTTTCTAGCTTATCCGACAAATAAGGAATAAAGGCGACACCAAGCGCACCGGCAGCAATAGTCAAGAAGAAGAAATCAGGTATTTTAAATGCAGCAAAAAATGCGTCCGTACTCTGTGGCCCGACTGCCGGGAAATTGGCATTAATGAGTTTTATTCTCAAAAATCCTAATATCTGGCCGAATAGTGAAATGCCAATTAAAAGAGTGGCGGCGCCACTCACAGACATACGTTTTGTAGCTCTGCGTAATAGTCGATTCATTTAATCCTATTATAGGAGTTGGGGGCTAAATTTGAAACAGCGAAATAGTTTGTGCTTATCCTATAGTTCAGAAAAAAGAAAAGAGCAGCCCGACTAAAATGTATTCCATTTTGCCGGCGCGGTGAGAAAAACCTTGGTTTGTCTCACGAGGCTTTAGCCGTTAATAAAGTGCAGCAGTCTTGGGCATAACTGATCCCTTGAGGATTTCTAGGACTTCTTCAGCTTCTACGGTTTCTTTTTCAATTAACGCATTTTTTAGTTGTTCTAGTTTACTCTTGTTGGCTTTTATCACTTCGCGGGCGCGTCGTGCGGCCTCACTTATTAGTGATTCAATTTCGTCATCAATAACTTTGGCCGTCTCTTCAGAGTATTGTCTCTCATGCATTAGTTTGTCCATCATAATGCCCTCGTCTGTATGAAAAACCTGATCACGGAGTTTTTTGCCCATTCCCTGATTTGTGACCATATCCCTGGCTAGTTCTGCGGCTTTTTGAAGGTCACTGCCAGCACCGGTAGTAACTCTTTCTGGTCCATATATGACTTCTTCTGCAACACGCCCGCCTAGCATTCTGGCTAACACATCTTTAAATTCTATGATGCTGTGATAGCTTTTATCTTCTGGCGGAATAAACCAGGTTACCCCTCCGGTGCCGCCACGCGGAATAATTGTAACCTTATGTACCATGTCGCTATCAGGTAATACATGGCCGACTATTGCATGGCCAGCTTCATGATATGCAGTTAGGTTTTTTTCTTCCAGGCTCATAACCTTGCTTTTACGTTCTGGACCAATTGCCACTTTTTCGAATGCTGCGGTTACGTCACTTTGGCTGATTTCTTTATGTCCATGACGCGCTGCAATAATTGCGGCTTCGTTGATAATATTAGCTAGATCTGCACCTGATGTTCCGGCTGTTTTTGCTGCTAGTGCATCTAGGTCAACTGACTTAGCCATTGGTTTCTTGGCGCTATGAACTTCCAATATCGCTTGTCGGTCCTTGCGATCTGGTAAATCAATGACAACACGTCGATCAAAACGTCCAGGTCGCAGTAGAGCCTTGTCCAATACATCTGCACGGTTAGTTGCTGCCAGAACAATGACATTCTGTCCTTGCTCAAAACCATCCATTTCTACAAGTATTTGGTTTAATGTCTGCTCTCGTTCATCATGGCCACCGCCCATACCAGAACCACGCTTACGGCCAACGGCATCGATCTCGTCAATAAAGATTATGCAGGGAGCATTCTTTTTGGCTTTAGCGAATAGGTCACGAACCCTACTAGCCCCTACTCCAACGAACATTTCGACGAACTCTGAACCAGAAATACTAAAGAAAGGTACACCAGCCTCGCCTGCAACCGCGCGAGCCAGCATAGTCTTACCTGTACCCGGAGGTCCTACTAGCAGAACGCCTTTGGGTATTTTGGCACCGACGTTCTCGAACTTTTTTGGGAACTTCAAAAACTCGACTACTTCTTCCAAGTCTTGTTTGGCTTCACTAGTGCCTGCAATATCTTTGAATGCAACCTTGGTTTTTTCATTGCCATAAAGCCTAGCTTTGCTCTTACCAAAACTCATAGCTTGATTGCCTTGTCCTTGTGCACTTCTCAGCATAAAGAATAAAAACCCACTGATAAAAATCACGGGCAGTATAGATATGCCAACGTTTAGCCACATATTTGTGCTGTCACTGGCTGGCTTGTTGATTATTTCTACATCACGGTTAGTCAATCCTTGCTCGTAGATACTGGACCCAGCTTCTTTTCGAGATTTTTCAGTAGCCTTGTCCTCGCCTTTTTTAACCACAGTCAGATCTTCGCCGGTAACAGTAATCGTTTTAATCTCGCCCTTGTTGGCCCGGTTAACAACGTCGTTAAATGGAACGCTTTTTAAGTTATCCGTTGGCTTGTAGGCAGCAAAAATAACTAGGCCGATTAATATTATTAATGCAATGAACCCAAAATTTTTAAAACCGCGCTTGCGGTCGTAATTGCCATTCCCTGGCTTCTTGAACGGTTTTTTATCCATATGTAGGGCTATTATACCCTAATCAATGATTAATTTTGAATACTCGAAAATTTCTTTAGTAATAGTTTTTGATCATGGATTTCTAAACTAAGGTTTTTCGAAATTGCAATCTGCTTACCAGATCTAAGTGTTTTAGCGCCTACGACCAATTTGTTTATAGTTTTTTTATCAAAATCACTGTAATTATTTTCTCTCAGCCACTCGGCCATAACCTCGGCTGCAACCGTGTGCGGAAGAGCCAATAGTTTTTTTCTATCAATGCTGCTAGGTTGCAGTTGAATTGCGGATAGTTGATTCTTGACGGCGGCATCGAGTTCTGTATTTAATCGCCTAATTTCTGAATGAGTTTTGGTGAGTTGTTGCCGCTGTGCATTTGATAGCTTAGACATAACGTTATGCCTAATCCAATTACGCGTATAAGCATCTGTGTTATTGGTGCTATCTTCTCGCCACACAAGATTATTTTTTTCTGCATATTCAACAATATCTAGTTTGGTTTTACCGAGTAATGGTCGGCAAATTGTTTCACTACTAGACAGTGCAACGACGCCTTTCCTGTTTGTACCCCGCAGAATATTAAAAACTGCCGTTTCCATAGCATCGTCATGGTGGTGTGCCGTCACAACCGCCAAGGCATTGTACTTTTTGCGAATTTTTTGCAAAAATGCATATCTTTGGTTTCGAGCCTCTTCTTCACTTACACTACTGCCCAAATGCCCTTCTTCGAATTCGAAAGGTAAGTTATATTTTTGCGATAAAGTCGCAACAAATTTTCTATCCACCGGTGAATCTGGTCTAACCCCATGGTCATAATGCGCCACAACCAGGTCGAGGTCTTTTTGTTTAGTTAACAAATCGAGCAGAACTATCGAGTCAACTCCTCCTGACACAGCTACAACATATTTACCTGGTTCAATATCAACAATCACACATGTATTCTACACAAATGTTCTCCTATTGTTTATTCGCCTATAAGTCTGAGTGCGGCTTCAACCACCTGAATCCTTGCCATATCTTCTCCACCTTTTATTGCACCCCGTCCAAATTGTATTAATCTCGCATGATGATCATCAAGATCTTGAGGCGTCAGTGAGCCCAAGAATACCACCGCTACTTCTGAGGACATACAGATGCCGGTGCCTAGCCTAGAGTCTCTGGGAGTCAATAGATATTGACCTTGAACCATCGAATCAATAGGTGAAGTTCTGTCGGCTTCGTGCATAGAAGCCGACATAAGCTAAGCTCTCAGTACTCCGTCTAATAATGCCATTCTG
>CAZBSC010000020.1:0-6521 GCA_964494845.1 uncultured Candidatus Saccharibacteria bacterium
AGCTCTAGTTTTGGGTCTATCTCTACGCTAAACGCTAGTTTTTTTTCAACCGCTTGGGGTTTATATAAACTTTTCAGGCCTTTTAACAAGTCGTGCACGTTAATCCCTTCAATATCTACTGCTAACTTTCCTCTTTCTGCTCTTGAGAGTGTAGAAAGGTCGTTGATCATCCCACCTAAGAATAGTATCTGGTCGTGAGCATTTTCTAGGGCATCGCTGATGTCTTTTGCCTCCTCTCGTTTCTTGGCAACAATCTGCGCATTGCTAATATTCCCCTCGGCGATAGCTATTGGCGTGCGAAGTTCGTGACTGACTACACTTATGAACTCATCGCGTTCTTCCTCAAGTGATTTTTCCCTGGTAATATCGCGAAGAAGAACGACATGCCCGTGCGCCCCTTTTTGTCCGTAGCCCAAACGCACCGGAGCTATGCTTAGGTATAAGTTAATTGTACTTTTGTCAGGGTATTGTAAACGATAATCTCTGCTAAATGTTGGTGTTGATGCAGCCTCTATTAGCTTTTTTACGTCGACAATTTGATTATTTTTATCGATAACCTTCATGATTGTCGGCAATGATTTTCCGTTAATAGAACTATTCAGATCCAGTATGTTAAGAGCCGCACCATTATAAGTCACAATCTTCTGTTTTTCATCAATTGCAAGTACGCCATCGCCCATGCTGTTAATTAGACTGGTTAGGCGTTCATGTTCTACCTCCGCGGTTTTCGATTGGGGTATTAATTTCTTAACATTTGGATGCATATGATTACATTATGCCATAAGCGTTAATTAGGAGTTAATAATATCTGGAGAAAAAGCCTTGATCTCTTTACGGCGGGTTTTGTAATCAGGTAGTAAAATTTCGACTTCTTGCCAGAAATTAGGACTATGATTGAGGTGTTTTGTATGCGCAAGTTCATGCACCATTACATACTCGATCAGTCTCCAGGGCAGTTGGGCCAAGAATATATTAAGAATGATATTTTTATGAGAGTCACAACTTCCCCAGCGGCTACGTAGTTTTTTTGCAAAAACATTTTTAACAAAAAATCCGTTTTCTAGTGCCATATCCTGGAGTCTAGGGAGAATGATTTCTTGTGTTTCTTTTTTTAAGGCTCTCTCGCATGCCGAACGGATAACGCTTTGGTTATCTACTGACGAAGTATTCGTATTGGCGCCAATGTATACAATAATTTTGTTTGACGTTACCCTGGTTGATAGTTTGTCTGTAGCCTTCTCTAAAAAAACTACTTGATGGTTTTTTCCAATAAAACTACCATTTGTTATGGCAACCTCTTTTGACAAATTTCTTAGTACCCAATCTTTTTTTGTTAATAGGTACTTTTCGGCAACAATATAGGGTATACCACCGGGCAATGTAACTTTTATTTTGCTACCCTGGATGTGTATCTTTATAGACCTTGAGCCTTTGTGCTTTTGAAAACTAACTGGCCCCAGGTCCGAAACTTCCCGAATTCTGATAGACATCGATAGTATTAACGAATCCTGATGTTTCTGTGAAGTAAATCTTCGCGACCGGGGACTAGATTCACCATGCCAGGCTTAACTACATTAGATGACGCAGTATCTGCGTTAATAAGATAATGGTCGTACAGACGCTTCACGAGGGCGCTACGCTGCATTTGAAATGAGTGTTTCCCGCTGAGCACTATGTATTCTTCGCTTGATTTGGGGTTTTGCATACTTGTTATGTATGCGTCAAAACTTTGCTTAGTGAAAGTCCGTGCGTATTTATCATCAACTCTTCGTCTGTCTCGTTTTGTTGTTCTATGAAATGCTGTATCACGATCTATCTGGAACCATATCAAAAGGGGCACCGAATGATGTCTTTTGGCCAGTTCTTCTAGCAGTTTTCTGCGCTTTGGGCTGATTGCATCATTGTCGTAAATTACGCTAACACCAAGGCTTAGGAACTCTTCAGCCATATACATCATTAAATGCTCGACAACCTGGTTTTCTTCGGCATCGTATCTAGGTTTTTCGAATAGCTCTCCCCTGATACGATCGCTGTTTATGTGTGCCGCTCTGATTGAATCGCTCAATTGTCTTGCGAAGTGCGTTTTCCCAGATCCAGGAAATCCGTGCATCATTATTAGGATTGGTTTTGATAGGTTAATCTTTGCCATCGCTACTATTGTATACTAGGCTCATTTATTTTAGAAACAGTACTTTTTGCATACAAACAGGGATAAAATACTGTATTATTGAATTAGTTTGTATGTGCATTAAATAAAGGGGCATAGTACAACGGCTAGTATAAGGGTCTCCAAAACCCTAGATCGTGGTTCGATTCCACGTGCCCCTGCCATATTGTAGCTAGAATTTACTTGAAAAAACTCCCGGATGGTTAGACCGGGAGTTTTTTAATATTTAATATGTTACGTTAAGTTTGAATGGTTCTAACCTCGATAGTTTTAACCATTTCTTCGAATTGCTTTAGGTAGTTTTTATCTTTAGTACCTTCCCTATAGGTTGCTTGTACTACGTTCTCTCTATCTTCTGAACGGTAAGTGTACTGAACGGTCTTTGTTCCTGCTTTATATCGTCCGCCAGTTGATCCGTCATCTTTCTTTCCTGACCACACAATTTCGACTCGCAGATACTGTTTGTTATGTATAGTTACTTTTCTATGTTTTAGACTTCTGTGAGCCTGGGTTTTTGTAATATTCTTATTCTTCCAGTCTTTAGTGAATATTGAATCGGATGTATCCTTGTACTGTGCAACAGTGATTCGACCCTTTTTAGCGTTTGCGTCTCCTGATGCGACCGAGCAATCAAGTTCTTTATTCTCAGGCGACAAAAGTAGTGCTTTGATGTTAGAGCTTTTGTCGAAATCAGGATTTACAATATTACAGTGTAAATTTGGCCAAACAACAGGATGTTTGAGTTTGAAACCGAAATGTATCCTATCAAAGTCTACGACTTCATTAATGTTTTTATTTGGAGCGTAGAAAGCAATTCCATCCTCTGTGTAACCTAATCTCTTGTAGGCTGTTTTTTCAGCTTTGGAATCTGTGTAAATATAAAGCCTTCGATCATCAACCGTCACAGGTGCCCATAGTCTGTATACTGGTGTAGTCCCAGCTCTTTTAGATTTGTACGCCCGGAAGCTTGTTTTTTCAGCGTCTGGGCTAAAATTCCTAAAGTCGTATGCTTGTTCCAGAGTATTTTTTATTTTACTGTCAGTTGTGTAGATAATAGATACAACCGAGTTATGTCCTTCGGGCAGGTTTTCACGAGCACCTCCGCCGGTTTTTCTCATGTTATATACTTCTCTACCGGTTGTATTAGTTTCGCCATTATATTTAGACGAATATCCTCTGAATGCTGCACCTTCATTTTTGATGAATCCATTACCTTCATCCACCATCTCGTCAGCTGCTGGTTTGCCAACTGCCCAATCGTAGTAAGCGAGTTTGCCGGTGTAATAATATACGCCCATTCTGAAAACATTCTGCGGTTTAGTAGACGATTCAGCTTGAGAAACCTGGCTAGATGTTTGGGATTTATTCCATACAAAAAAACCAACACCAGCTACTAAAGCAACTATTACTATCAGTAATATGGCCTCTATTGCCGCAAAACCTTCTTGATATATTTTTTTCATTGTTGTTTCCTTTTTACTGATTTATATAAATGAAGTAAACCACTAATGCTATACATCGGTCAATTAGTTATCCACAGTGGTTGTTAATCTGTTTGAGTGATAAACATAATTAGAATACAATTGGTTAAAACATGTCATATTTGCAAATAAAAAAACTATCCATACTGGTGTTGACTATTTTCATATTTCTTTTTGGAATATTTTCTCCAAAACCAGTCAGTGCCCAACCTAGTTTTGCTGATATCGAATGTGGGTCTGTCGATGTCCCCTATTATGATGCCAGCAATTTCAAAGCTCCCAGAGACAACTATGATGTTTACGTAAAATTAGGCAAAAAAGGCCAAAAAACATCAGTAACTTTTTATGCCCAGACGACTGACAGAAAATGTAAAAACATAGGTAGTGCAGCAGTGAACGGCGAAAGGTGGACAAAAGTTGGTTTATGGCAGTCTACCGAATCTAATAGAGAAATTCGACTACAATTATCGTCAACACTATTCACTGAAATGCCCAGTGCGAACCGGCCATCTGTAATGTTAATATCCCATTCAAATCCAGTATGCATACCAGGAGCCGAATGTTCTGTGCAGATTAATGGTGCTGAAGGTAGTGTTATTCCCACCGGTAATTTATTGAACGAAGACACACTGCATGTTGTCAGGGTAGTAAATCCGCAATCTGACGATGTTGATAGTGTTAACTACTTTGTTGACAGTACTTTTGCATACTCAACGCCCACTTTAGAAAAATTTGATATGAGGTATGTGCCTGGCGGTAAACATAATTTGACAAGATCAGTTATATTTCGCTCTAAGCAACAAGTTGTCATAAAAGATAGGGTTAACCAGAGTTATGTTTCGGATTTTCAAAATGGGATATTTAGAGTATTTCAGGGCAATCGATTATCTTTTCAGATACTTTTAGTGATTCTTTTATTAGCATTTTTGCTACTTATATTTATTTCCGTCACCAGATATATGCATCGAAGAAAAGTTTGGATGACATCACACGGCATTTACAAAGAACTCGATATAGCACGACAAATTAATAGTCAGACCGGTGACAGCAACCTTGTATATAAGTATACAACCCTTGGAATATATGTGCTTGGTTGCACGGTGGCTGCGCTGCTTATTTTCATTATCTTTAATACTTACCTGGTCCAATTTTTTAAAGTACATGGTGTCAGTATGGAGACTACTGTTTCTACTGATGACCAGATGCTGATTAATAAATTACACAAAACTTGGGCAGGATTTACAGGCAAAGAGTATATACCAGAAAGAGGACAAGTTATAGTTTTTCACAAGGCTCAAAGTCAGTTCTTGCAAGAAAAAAATGAGAAGGATGTATTCGTAGTTAAGCGTGTGATTGGTCTGCCAGGAGAACGCGTGGTGATCAAAAAGGGGGTAGTCACAATTTATGGGCCCGGAGCGAAAAAAGGTTTCAACCCTGACAAGAATTCTTCGTGGCAAAAAGACTTATCATTGGATGCTGAAGAAGATATTGATATAACGTTATCGCAAAGCCAAGTTTTTGTTTCTGGAGACAACAGGCCAGAGTCAATAGATTCTCGTTCCAACGGACCAATCTCGGTTAATGAGATAATTGGCCAGGCGATATTTCGCGTCTGGCCAATTCAAAAAGTTAAAAATTTGTGATTTTCCAATAAGCTCGTTAGTTAAGATATCTGATAGGGCGTTTTGTTTAGTTAATCCCTAGCTTTGCGGTACAGGCTGGCCAAGCTCCCCATCCTTGCCTAGATTGTAGGATTTTGCCCCTGGCTATTTGCTCAGCTCTGCTAGCTTGGTTTGGGTAACCAGAACCGCCAACGGCTCTCCAGCTGGACAGTGTAAATTGCAATCCACCGTAATATCCATTTCCCGTGTTAATGCCCCAGTTACCTCCTGCTTCACACTGTGCTAGTTTGTCCCAGACCCCACTTCCGGAACTTTGTTGAACTGGAACAGCCACTACTCTAGGCGATGATTTTGCGACACTATTATGTACAGTTTTTGTTGGTACAGATGCTACGTTATAACCTGGAATTTCTCTCTTTTTTAATCTCTCCTTTGCACTAGGGATAACGATTTTTTGACCAGGGTAAATTAAATCTGGGCTTTTGATTTCCTTGTTCGCGTAGAATATTCGCTGATAAGTAGATTTGTGCACTTTTGCGATCTTTTCTAAAGTGTCACCAGATTTAATTTTTATTTTATATTTTTTTGGTTTTTTTTGTGAACTTTCTGTTGACTTGTTTTGCGCATTTTTTAATGTTTGTGTTTGTGCGTGTACCGGTTTAGCGCCCAAACCAATAATTAAGATAGTCGAAAAGACCATCGCTGTAAGTGCGATTAATCGCATGATTCCTCCTTGTAACCCTGAAATATACCCCTATTCTTAATTAGTTGATTTGATATTTATTTGAATAGTCTAAATCGGGTTGGTATGTCTTTCCACCTCACAAGCAAAAAGACATGAAATCTCATCTTACCTGGTTTTATTATTATGTCAACTTTTACTCAAGAAAGTAGTTTGGTATTAAAAACAACATTTGTCACCTAACATCAAATTTTAATAAAGGCATATTTAATCAAATTAAATAACCGGCCATTTTTGGCCGGTTATAATATTGTTAATTTTTAGCTTTACTATACTAGTAGTTTTTTGCGACGAATTATGAAGTGAGCAGCTCCAGAGCCGATCCCAGTTATGGATGATGCAATTCCTGCAAACAACCCAGGTCCTGTGTCAGCTAATTTTTGTGGAGTATTTGGTCCATTTTTACTGACGACTACAACTGCTGGTTTTAGTACACATTGTCCGTTTTCGTCCTTCACCATTCCATCAGGAACTTCAGTTTGCATACCATCTATGTTAGGACAAACATC
>CAZBSC010000020.1:6621-11625 GCA_964494845.1 uncultured Candidatus Saccharibacteria bacterium
CATCAACTTGTTCTGTTACACAGTTGCCGTTATCGTCTTTCACCATTCCATCAGGAACTTCAGTTTGCATACCATCTATGTTAGGACAAACATCAACTTGTTCTGTTACACAGTTGCCGTTATCGTCTTTCACCATTCCATCAGGTATTGTAGCTTGATTTCCAGGAATATTTGGGCAAACATCTGCAGGAGGTGGAGGAGTGCAAGATTTATTTCCACCTAGTCTGTAGTTTGCTAGCTGGTCTTGAGGCCATTGGTAGTTCGCGTCGCCATTTATTGATTTTGGTCGTGTTCCGCCTAGAAGATCGACTTGCCAATAACAATCAGGTATACCTGTGCTAATCGTGTGAGTGCCTGGACCTTTTGTCATTGTGCTGTATCCATAGAACTTTTGTGCAGTTAAAGGTGTTCCCTGTTGGTTAGGAAGTTTCCATGCTGCAAGTGTGAAAGATTTTTTACATCCAGAAGTACCTTTAATTATTACTGTTGCAGAAGCAGTATTCCCATTAACCTTAATACCGTGGTTGCCTGGTCCGTTTACAATGTCTAGGCTACAAGATGCTGCTTGTGCGGAACCTTGTTTCACGAATCCAATAGCGCTTATAGCGACTATGGCGATTATTGCTAAGATAAATTTTTTCACTTCCACTCCTTAATTAATTTTGTCGGGTGTCTCACACACCTATGACAGAATTATATACCATAGAGTTAACATTGTCAACCATTAAAATACATTATTGCCATAACCGCAATAATTGTGGATCAGATTACTGTCAATACTATTTTTTGCGGGGTTTTACTTCGTTGCGACCTAGGCTTTTTTTCGTCTCTGTATAAGTAACGTGTTTTCTCAAACTAGGATCATATTTTCGGAGCGATAATTTGTCTGGGCTATTTTGGAAACTCTTCACAGAATAATAAGTCCGGCGGCCGGATTCTTCTGATACTAGACCAATTACTTTGCGTTTTGCTGCTTTTTTCGCCATATGATGTATAGATTAACAGATACAGTCAATATTATCAATAGTAATTCTAGGTCGTATACAACAGGAGTAGAATAATCATCAAGAACAGTTGTTATTTAACCCCTGTTCTGCTACACTTTGTCGGTGATTTGTACATATAGTATTTGTATTTTCACATATTTTTACAAACCAAGCTTTAGCTGTTTGTGAAATTTAGAGGAAGAGGAGCGGTGAGCTAGGTAATTTAGGCGGATATTTATTTTGCGCATAAATTTTCCTAGCTGACAAGCTATCTCATACGAGCCGCCTTAGCTCAGTTGGTTAGAGCGACAGTTTTGTAAACTGTAGGTCGTCGGTTCGAATCCGACAGGCGGCTCCACAGAAAACTTCTGCCAGTTTACTGAAAAGAAGTTTTCGAGGAAGCAACTGCAGCCCAAAGGGCTACAGGCGGCTCCATGAATACCGTGCGAGAGTATTCATAACGAGTGGAGTTTACAGAGGTGTTGTGGCCCCTACGGGGCCTACACGCAGGGTTAGTGAAGCGGTCAAACACGACAGACTGTAAATCTGTTGGCTTATGCCTTCGTAGGTTCGAATCCTACACCCTGCACCACAGATTTGAGCATTAGGTAATTGCGATTATTTTATGAAAAACGATAAATATAAGTCAGCGCGTGGTGATTGGTCTCGAATTTTAGATATTAGCTGCGAAAATTGCGAAAAGCATGTTTGTTTCTATCAAAAAGACGGACCCGGCCCATTAAAGCGTATGTATACAGACAGAATTATTGGCCTTAAACCTGCTAGTAAGAATTTGGTATGTCTTAGTTGTGGAGACGAGCTCGGACTACAAATGATATATAAAAAAGAAAATCGTCCAGCATACAGACTATTCCAAAACTCAGTAAATAAGAAAATTACTAAGCAGTCTGTATTAAAATAGTTTCAACATCGTAGTTTCGTTGCACCAAACAAACGGTCTGGTATACTGTTAGGTTTTTCGTTTGATTTCGTACAAGATTCGAATCTACTATGTTGGACTTCGTAAATGCAAAATGCCTGTGGCATTTTCCAAGGAAATCTAATCATTAAAACTTGTTATCAAAGCATAGTTTCCTGGCTACAGAACGTGTTCGAAACCTACGAGTTGTACTGATTTTGGTACAATATTATTATGAAGTGCCCAGTTTGTAAGAAAGAAATGAAAAAAGTCCGTTGGGAATTGTCCAATAACTTTAAGATCAAAGAGCTTTACCGTGAATACGATAAAAACACATACGAATGTGCCGAAGACGATGTATGGGTCACTGTAGAAACCCCTGTTGCTAACAGTGGCGAATAAAATATATAATGTAGTATACGCCGACATAGCTCAGGGGTAGAGCGCATCCATGGTAAGGATGAGGTCCTGGGTTCAAATCCCAGTGTCGGCTCCATTTGCTATATTTATTAAATTACAACTCTTCGTTTGGATCGACCAACCCGTTTTTTTTGATTGGTAGAGGCGACAGGCCGACTGGCAAGTTTCTTCTCGATAGCGTGCGCTTCTTCTATCATATCTCGTTTTTCATAGGCGCTTAATAATAGTTTTAGCGCTTCTCGGCTGGGCTCTAGCTCGACTGCTTTATCTAGTTCTTGGAACATTAACTTATCATTACCAAGTTTTTCTTGTACTTTTGCGTATGCAATGTGGCGTGCCGCTAGGTTATCTTCGAGTTTTAGCGCCTGCTCAAAAGCCGTAGCAGCTTTGTCGTAGTTTTCTGTTTCGTAATAGATTAAACCCAGATTATGCAGGCTAGATGCACTGTTTTCGATGCTAGAGGCGATCTCGAAACAATCAATTGCATCTTTGTATTCTTTTTGCTTAGCATACAGTATCCCCAATCTGTTATAGGCAGCAGCGTTCCTCTTGTCTATCTTAAGTATGGTTAATAGTGCCTTTTCGGCACGAACTAGCCTATTATCTCTCATCCCTTGGTGGGCTATGCCCCACAATTGACCAAGTTTGTCACTTAATTTTCTAGGTAAAGGAGATAAATCGCCATCTCTAATCGTTGCGCTTCTGTAAGCTAGCACGCCGAAACCCATAACCAGTACTAGTCCAAACATTCTAGGATTCATTATATATGGGTTTTATCTAGATGTTAAGAAATAAGTCTGTGAGCACTAGTTTTGGGCTTGCATTTTTATCTAAGGATTTTTGTGCTCTCGCAACACGTTTCGAAATTGCCTGCCACCTGGTTGCATCTGTCATTTTTCCCATTTTTAGGGTGTTTTTAACTGAAGCATGCGCCAGTAAAGAGAATGTGTCTAAGAATGCGGTGACTTTGTCTTTATCCTTAACTAGCCTTGTCACTTCCAATAGCTTGTCGTGTTGGCTTAGTGATAAAATATGTTTTACATCTGTGATTGCGTCTGTTAGGTCGGTTTTCTCGCCCCGCAGGATAGCACTCATTAACCCCATGTTCCCATTCCCCAACCTGTAAGCTTGTTGAATTACTTCTGTTCCGTATTTGGGCCCGAAGTATTTTTCTGCAGCAGTCTGCGGAACTGCGTGTACTCGTATTTCTCTTGCTCGTGAGGCCACTGTCTCTAAGACATCGGACATTTTAGGCATACACAGAATAAAAACTGTCGCTTCTTTCGTATCTTCCAGAGTCTTCAGTAGTGCATTTTGTGCTTCCTGGCCCAGTGTTTGAGCATTCTCTATTATGATAACTTGGCGAATTTTGCTTTTCCCAGGGACAACCCTGATCAGATCTGTTTGCACCTGCCTGATTGAGTCGATCGATATATGATTATTTTCTGGTTTAATTTGAATCAGGTAAGGATATGTCGAAAGTTTGTCATAGTTAATCTCCAGCAGTTCTGCCGCAATTTTTTTGGCTAAATAATGTTTACCTGAACCGGGGTTACCGCTGATAACTATCACTGGACTTGGCTTATCTAGGTATTCGTTTATGCTGGTTTCTGTCGCTTTTGATAAAACTACGTCTCTCATGACATTATCTTAGCAAAACCCTCAGGAACATCTGCCGCAAAAACTTTTCGTTCTCGGTTAGGCAATGTGATTTCTAGCATCTGTGCATGGAGCATCAATCTTTCGTGCTTTTTCCCTCCATAAAGCATATCTCCAACAATTGGGTGGCCTTGGTGTGCTAAATGAACTCTCAACTGATGAGTTCTTCCGGTTTCTGGGGCTAGTTCTAACAACGAAAGTTTGTTGTTTACTTTTATTGTTTTATAGCTGGTTGTGGCGGTCTTGCCTTCCTGGGATACATGAAACGTTTTAGGATTCCTGGGATTACGCGCTATCGGCATATCAATTATCGCCTCTGGGGGGTTCATAGAGCCCTCTATAACAGCGATATATTGCTTCTTCACCTTACGACTACTGAACTGCTTTTGCAGCCACCGAAGGGCTTCTGGCGTTTTTGCACAAATTATCACCCCAGATGTAGCGCGGTCCAAACGATGGACTATCCCTGCCCTTTCCCCATCCATGTCTTTGATCTTATCTCTTATGAAGGTTGCGACGGTTGCTTCTGGATTAAAACCACCCTTACTGTGTGTTAGTACTCCTGTGGGTTTATCAATGACTAGACAATCATTGTCCTCGTATAATATCGGCAGGGTTATATCTGGGATTTCGTCTAGATCTTTTGGGTCGAAATAAACAGTTATCTCATTACCGGGTTTTACTTTATATTTTGTAGGCTGTTTTTCGCCGTTAACAAGAACCTTGTGGTCATTGCACAACTTTACAATCGAACTCCGACTAAGCTGAGGTATTTTTGATACTAAAAACACATCGAGTCGGTCCTTCTCACCCTGATCTACGACAAACTTCTGCATGTTATTTACGGAGGCCAACAGCTTTTTGTACTCTTTGAAGTGTATGGTTGGCTTTTTCGTTCATGGCTTTCTCTGACGACTTTAGTTTGCTAATCAATGCTTTTTCATCGACTTGTCCCAATTTTGTTTGAAAGTCAGTCAAAAACTCTCTTACGGCCTCTGCAACATCTTGTTTAAGTGGCCC
>CAZBSC010000021.1:0-2996 GCA_964494845.1 uncultured Candidatus Saccharibacteria bacterium
TAATCTGTTATGGTATATCCAAAAAATACTTGGTATGCGTGAGTAGGTTCATCCGATTTAACAGGGGTGAAAACCACCGGCAACCGAGCATTTTTATGTCTTTTCCAGAACGGATTTGACGGAAAATATAGCTATGGAACTAAAATCACTTATCACCAGAAAAATCGGTATGACGAGTACTATTGCTGAAGATGGTACGGTTATTGCTGTAACTTTACTTTCAGCTACCCCCAATACAGTCACTCAGGTCAAAAGTGTCGAAACAGATGGCTATAACGCTCTACAAATAGGATTTGAAAAAGCAAAGAAGATGGTTAAACCACTAGCAGGACACGTGAAAAAGTCAAAAGCGGCCCCAAAAGTGATTCGAGAATTCCGCATTGACGAACTAACAGAAGAAATGAAGATCGGCGAAAGTATAGGCGCCGATTCTTTTGTTATCGGGGATGTAGTAGACGTAATTGGGACAAGCAAAGGTAAAGGTTTTGCGGGAACAATCAAACGACATAATTTCCACAGACAACGGGCAACACACGGTGGTAAAGGAAATACTCGTAAAGTTGGATCTATTGGGTCTATGTATCCTCAAAAGATATTTAAAGGCAAAAAAATGTCCGGACAAATGGGCCATGAACGCGTCACCATAAAGAATCAGAGTATCGCATTGGTAGATACAGAAAAAAACATCATCGGCGTTACGGGCGCAGTACCTGGCCCACGAAAAAGTCTAGTTTTAGTTAAGGCTGTTAGACAAACTCAGGCTAAAGGAGCCAAGTCATGAGTGTAGCGACTTTTACTAAATCTGGAACCAAAGCAACAACTCCTGCAAAACTGGATAAAGCAGTTTTCGGATTGCAAGTTGAAAGCCACGAACTGTTAAAACAGGCCTATGTTGCATATTTGGCACAAGCCCGTGTTGGGTCTGCTCATGTTAAGCTACGTGGAGAAGTCAGCGGTGGCGGAAGAAAGC
The DNA here is from genome assembly GCA_964494845.1 of uncultured Candidatus Saccharibacteria bacterium. Taxonomy (GTDB): domain Bacteria; phylum Patescibacteriota; class Saccharimonadia; order Saccharimonadales; family JAGQNJ01; genus CAYRSA01. The sequence goes on from CAZBSC010000021.1 coordinate 971, forward strand.
CATGGAAGCAAAAAGGCACAGGGAATGCTCGTGTTGGTTCGATCCGTAGCCCATTGTGGCGAGGTGGTGGCATAACTTTTGGTCCATCTGGCGTCGAAAATTACACCAAAAAACTTAGTACACAGAGTAAACGCCAAGCAATTCGTCAGGCTTTGTCAGTATCACAAGACAAGATTAAGGTTATCGAGACATTCGAATGCAAAGATGGCAAAACTGCTCCAACAGTTAAGCTACTTGATAAAATCGGTGCAAACCGCAATGTACTGCTGGTTGTTAGCCTGAAAGACTCTCTTGTCGAAAGGGCAACAAGAAACGTGCCTAACCTAACTGTCGCTCAAGCAAACTACCTAAATGTTTATGATGTGATCAATGCTGACTCTATTGTTATTTCGAAAAAAGCGCTAGAAATGGTCCACATATGGCTTACTAGCAAAGAAGGTAGTACAAAATGAGCAAATCATTAGTATTGAAGCCTAGAATGAGCGAAAAAGCTTTTGCGTTAAGCCAAAGTATAAATACTTTTGTCTTCCAAGTACCTATGTCATCAAACAAAGCCTCTGTCACAGAAGCCGTTACATCACAGTTCGGCGTAACTGTCGAAGATGTTCGTTTGGCAATCGTAAAAGGTAAGGTCAAAAAGTCTTATAAAAAGCGATCAAGACCTGCTAGCGGTAAACGGGCAGACATGAAAAAAGCCTTTGTAAAGCTGAAGGCAGGCGACACAATCGCAATTTTTGAAGCACCAGAACAACCCAAAGAAACTGTAATTTCGAAGGCCGTTAAAAAAGCCAACGAAAAAGCAGCTGCCCCAGCAAAACAAGGACGAATCCGGTCGGCTCTTGGCAAATCCCAGCGCCAGACCCAAAGTAAAGGGAGCGGAGGCAAATAAAATGGCTGTAACACCTTATAAACCAACTACACCTGCCCGACGTGGCATGACAACACAAGACTTTAGCGAAATAACCGCAAAACGTCCCGTTAAATCACTGCTACAGGTTAAGAACCGAATTAATGGTCGCAACAATAGTGGTCGCATCACTGTTCGTCACCGTGGTGGTGGTGCTAAAAAATTCTATAGAATAGTTGATTTTAAAATGCTTTCCGGTACAAAAGCAACTATCGAAGCAATTGAATACGATCCAAATCGTACTGCCCATATTGCAAGAATCAAAGATGACCAAGGCAAATACCATTATGTTTTAGCAGCACAGAACATGAAAGTCGGTCAAACAATCGAATCCAGTGATGAAGCCCCAATAGAGCTTGGTAACAGACTACCTCTTAAGAATATTCCAGTTGGTAGCGTTATTCATGCAATAGAGCTGCAGCCAGGGCGCGGTGCACAAATGGTACGAAGTGCCGGTGCAAGTGCGCAATTAGCTGCACGCGAAAATGAATATGCGCAGATAAAACTACCTAGTGGCGAAGTCAGATTAGTACATATTGAATGCATGGCCACTATCGGAACGGTTGGCAACGTGCAACACCAGAACATCAAGATAGGATCTGCAGGACGTAAGCGTCACATGGGATTCCGTCCATCTGTTCGTGGAGTAGTAATGAATGCAGTCGATCACCCACATGGTGGTGGTGATGGTGGTGCACATGGTATTGGTAAAGCACCACGTACGCCATGGGGACAAAAGACACTTGGATACAAGACTCGTCGTCGAAAAGTAAGTAACAAATTTATAGTTAGATCAAGACATGAAAGTAAGAGGCGTTAACCATGAGTAGAAGTCTTAAAAAAGGACCATTCGTAGATCCAAAGCTGGCAAAAAAAGTTGCAGCCCTGGCTAAAGACGACCGAACTATTATCAAGACGTGGGCTCGATCATGCAGCATTGCGCCTGATTTTGTTGGAAAAACTATAGCTGTTCACAACGGCAAAGTTCATGTGCCAGTTTATGTTTCTGAGAACATGGTTGGCCACAAACTTGGTGAATTTGCTCCTACACGAAAATTCCGAAGCCACGGTGGCAAATTAGCAAAGGGACAAAAGTAAGATGAGTGTTAAAGCTATAGC
>CAZBSC010000021.1:3096-9764 GCA_964494845.1 uncultured Candidatus Saccharibacteria bacterium
GACAAAGTAACAACACCAAATGCTTCGACGAAGCTCAGCACGAGGGAGACAAAGTAATGGGACAAAAAGTAAATCCAATTAGTATGCGTCTTCAGGTCAACAAAGACTGGCGAAGCAAATGGTTTGCTAATCGACGCGAATACGCAAAATACCTAGGCGAAGACCTAAGTGTGCGACGATTAATCGATAACAAGCTCGGAACACGCGCCTCAATCAATAAAGTCGACATTGAACGATCACCTAACCTTGTAACCGTAACTATTGTCACGGCAAAGGCTGGTGTAGTGATTGGGCGCGGTGGATCCGGGGCTCAAGAGCTAAAAACTGCTATCGAAAAAATTTATTCTGTTCCGGTACGAGTAAACATCGAGGAAATCAAAAAGCCCGAGTTATACGCAAAACTAGTTGCTGAAAACATAGCATTCCAGTTACAACGCAGGATTTCGTTCCGAAGAGCGATAAAAATGGCAGCAGCCAACACGATGCGTTCTGGTGCAAAAGGTGTTCGTATTCAGATTTCTGGCCGTCTAAATAATGCTGATATGGCTAGGCGCGAAAAAGAAATTGCCGGAAGCGTTCCTCTGCACACACTAAGAGCAAATATCGACTACGCCTACGTACCAGCACACACCCCTGGTGGAATTATTGGAATCAAAGTCTGGATATATAAAGGAGAGGTAGCATAGCATGTTAATGCCCAAGCGAACCAAGTACCGAAAGGTGCGTAAAGGAAAGATTACCGGAGTGGCTACACGTGGTAATGCTATTGCCTTTGGTGAATATGCTTTGCAATCTCAGGGTATGGACCGTATAACTTCACGACAAATAGAGTCTGCGCGTCAAGCAATGACAAGACATATTAAAAGAGGTGGTAAAATTTGGATTCGAATTTTCCCACATACACCAGTTAGTCGTAAGCCTCAAGATGTAAAGATGGGTAGCGGAAAAGGAAACCCAGAGTTTTTTGTAGCAAAAGTACGACCTGGTACTATCCTGTTCGAAATGCAAGGCGTCGAGGAATCTATTGCAAGAGAAGCAATGAGGCTTGCTGCACATAAACTTCCGATTAAGACAAAGTTTTTGGTTCGTGAGGAGGCTTCATCATGAAAATTTCTGACATCAAGAAGCTATCAACAGATCAATTAACCAAAGATAGCACCCTACTACGTGAAGAAATCGCTCAAATGCGCCAAAAATTAGCACTTGGTGATGTAAAAAACGTAAGATCAATCCGTAATAAGAGAAAAGATTTAGCTAGAATGCTTACAGTACTCAGCGAACAGCTCACAAAGGAGACTAAATAGATGGCAAAACAATTAGTGGGTATAGTGAGCTCGGACAAAGCTAACAAGACAATCACAGTTACAGTTAGTACCCGCAAAACTCACCCTATATACCGAAAACAATACAGTGTTTCAACTAAGTTTCTTGCTCACGATGAAACAAATCAAGCTACAACTGGTGATAAAGTCAGCATCATAGAGACCAGACCGCGTAGTGCTCGAAAAAGATACGAATTATTGAGAATCATAGAAAAGCCGATGCTTCGTGCCGAAGACCTAAAGGTCGAGACAGAGGCAGCCGCTAAAGAAGTTAGCGAGCCAAAGCCAAAGGTTAAAAAAGCCGAAAAGCCGGACGCTGAAGAAGAAGTGCTTCGACAAGCTCAGGATAAAGAGGTAGCAAAATGATCCAGCAAGAATCACGGTTAAATGTCTGCGATAACAGCGGGGCAAAAGAGATACTTTGCATCCGTGTTCTTGGCGGGACGAGACGACGATATGCAGGAGTTGGCGATGTAATAGTTGCCACAGTTAAAGATGCATCTCCCACAGGAACGGTCAAGAAAAAATCAGTCGTAAGAGCTGTCGTCGTTAGAACAAAGAACGTCATTCGCCGAAAAGATGGATCTAGCATTCGCTTTGATGATAACGCAGCAGTTATTATCAACGAAGAACTGTTGCCTCGTGGGACTCGTATTTTTGGACCTGTTCCAAGAGAACTCCGAGAAAAAGGCTATGCAAAGATCATTTCATTAGCGCCGGAGGTACTCTAGTATGAACACAAAAGTATATAAAATCAGGTTAAAAAAAGGTGACACTGTGATGGTCCGTGTCGGCAAATATAAGGGTAAAACCGGTGAAGTTCTAGCTACCTTTCCTGCCGAGAACAAAGTGACGGTCAAAGGAATTAATATCGTAAAGAAGCACATGAAGCCCAATAAACAATATCCACAGGGCGGAATTATAGAAATGACTAAACCGATTGATGTATCTAAGGTTGGTATCTTGGACGCTACTAAGAGAAAGCCGTCGAGAATTGGTTACAAGGTTTCTGCTAATGGCGACAAAAAGCGCGTATATAAAACAAGCGGGAAGGAGATTGCGTAATGGCATCAACAGCATCTACTAAATCAAATGCTCGTTTGAAACAACAATACAAGACTACTTATGTAAACGAGCTAAAATCAGAGCTTAAACTCCCAAATATTCATGATGTTCCTCGTTTGGAAAAAATCGTAATAAATGTTGGTCTTGGTCGCGCAAAAGATGACAAAAAATACATGGAAGTTGCGACCAATACTTTGTCTAAAATATCAGGACAAAAGCCAGTACAAACGACAGCAAAGCAATCCATCGCTGGTTTCAAACTTCGAGAAGGCAACAAAATTGGTTTGAAAGTAACTCTTAGAGACCAACGTATGTATGAGTTTCTGGATCGGTTAATCAATATTGTTTTACCACGACTTCGCGACTTTCATGGCGTAAACAGGAAAGCATTCGACCGACAAGGTAATTACAGCATTGGATTAACTGATCAAACAGTATTCCCAGAAATTACTTTCGAAGATTCTCAAGTCACACATGGTCTTCAGGTAATTTTAGTAACTGACAGCCAAAATCCTGACTACGCTAGAGCTCTACTAGAGAAGTTTGGAATGCCTTTTGAAAAAGACCCGAATAGTAAAGTGAAGAAAGAGAGTTCGTAATGGCCAGAAAGTCTAATGTCGCCAGAGACCTAAAAAGAAAAAAAATGATTGTTAAATACGCTGCAAAACGTGCGGAACTAAAATCAATGGGTGATCAGGATGGACTACACAAATTGCCAAGAAACTCTTCGCCTACTAGATGGAAAAATCGCTGCGAAGAAACTGGCCGGCCACGTGCATTTATGCGAACATTCGGACTGTCCAGACTATCATTCCGTGAACATGCTAATAAGGGTGAGATTCCCGGTGTAACTAAATCAAGTTGGTAAGAAAGGACATATTATGACGATGACATCAACAGACCCAATTTCAGATATGCTTACCAGGATAAGAAACGCTATTTTAGTGCGTAAAAACGAACTACTTGTGCCTCATTCGAACGCAAAACACAGTGTCGCAAAATTACTTGCAAGCAATGGTTTTATCGATGAAGTAAGTATAGTAAACGACGATGCACCAAAAATGCTAAAAATAGTTGTAAATAAAAATGGTACCGATGCGCGAATCACAGAAATATCCAGACTGAGCAAACCAGGCCGAAGATGGTATGTAAGTGCCGATGATATTCCTACAGTCAAACGTGGCCGTGGAATGGTTGTAGTATCTACCCCCAAAGGGATGATGACAGGTACTGACGCAAAAGCACAGCGTGTTGGTGGCGAATTAATTTGTAAGGTTTATTAAAGGAAAATATTATGAGTAGAATAGGAAAACTGCCGATACAAGTACCCAGCGGCGTGACAATCACTGTCGACTCTCACGATATTATTGTGAAGGGGCCAAAAGGAGAATTACGAGAATCTATCCTTGAAGGTATGAAGTTCAGCCAAGAGAACGATCAATTTATAGTAAAAAGGCCTAATGACGAGGCTATAAACCGTGCAAAACACGGATTAATGCGCTCACTGGTCAATAACATGGTAGTTGGCGTTACTAAAGGTTTTGAAAAACAACTAGAAGTAAATGGCGTAGGATTCAGGGTAGCATTAGCTGGTACTGATTTAAAAATGAAGCTAGGTTTTTCCCACGATATTTTATACAAAGTACCTCAGGGCATAACTATTGCTGTCGAACAGAATAAAATTACCGTTAGCGGCATCAGTAAACAGCAAGTTGGACAAACTGCCGCAGAGATTCGGTCATACAAAAAACCAGAGCCATACAAGGGCAAAGGCATAAAGTACGTCGATGAACATATAATCCGTAAGAGCGGTAAATCGGGTAAGGATAAATAATCATGAATAGAATAGCCCATACAAAGATGAACCAGCTTCGTCGAAAAAATAGAGTCAGAAAAACAGTATCTGGAACGACTGATAGACCCAGACTGGCCGTATCTATAAGTAGTAAAAATGTTATTGCTCAGGTTATAGATGATAGTAAGCAGAAAACTCTTGCTTATGTGACAACTGTCGGAGTAAAATCACTCGACAAGATGACAATGACCCAGAAATCGGATTGGACAGGGGCCGAAATTGCAAAGATTGCTAAAAAGTCAAAAGTTACAAAAGTAGTTTTCGATCGCAATGGCCGTCTATATCATGGAAAAATAAAGGCGTTGGCTGAAAGCGCACGAAAGAATGGACTGGAGTTCTAGTATGAACGGTGATAGAAACGCAAAACCAATGCAGGATGAAAAACAATTTGACGAGAGAATGGTCAATATCGACCGTGTTGCTCGCGTAGTAAAAGGTGGACGACGATTCCGTTTTCGAGCGTTAGTTGTTGTGGGCGACCACAAAGGGAAAATCGGTGTAGGAACATCCAAAGGTGCCGATGTAACAGCCGCTATTCAGAAAGCCACTGAAGTAGCAAAAAAGAACATGGTTACCATATCATTACACAACGACACGATACCTCACGAAACCGAGGCTAAAGTAGCTGGAGCTAAAATATTAGTCAAACCAGCTAGTCCCGGAACTGGACTAATCGCTGGTGGTGTAGTGCGAACCGTCCTCGAAGTTGCTGGGATAAAAAACGCACTGTCAAAATCACTAGGATCAAGCAACAAAATAAATGTTGCTTATGCAACCGTCAAAGCACTTCAGCTAGTTGAACCAAAAACAAATTGGGTCACAACAATAGCTACGAAAAAGACAACTGCTACGAAGAAACCAACAGCAGAAAAGGTTACATCATGAAATATAACGAACTAAATATATCTGCAAACAAACAAAATACTCGCGTTGGTCGTGGTATTGCTGCCGGCAAGGGAAAAACTGCTGGTCGTGGAACAAAAGGACAAAATTCTAGAGCTGGGGGCGGTGTTAGACCAGGATTTGAGGGTGGACAAAATCCTTTAATGAAAAGACTTCCAAAACTAAGAGGTTTTCGTGCTATCAAACCTAAAGCAGAAGTAGTTTATACATCACAGCTGAATAATCTAGGACCAAACGTTGATAACGGGAAACTAGCAGCGGCTAAGATTATTTCAAACGAGTTTGTAAAAGTTAAAGTTGTTTTGAAGGGTGAAATTTCAAACAAAATCAATCTTTCTACTCAAGGTATCAGTGATGGTGCGTTAAAGTTGCTTGAAAAATCAGGAGGATCATTTAAAAAAGTGGATACTCCTAAAAGAAGCAAAATTAAAAAATCATAAAAACTCCAAACAACTATTCGTGTATAATCATAGTTGAATTTAAACAAGATTAATACGAGGGTAAGGTTCTAATCAAAATATGAGTTGGAAAACAATTTGGCTATCACTTAAGAATGCTGACATGCGAAAAAGAGTATTGGCAGTTCTTGGGATGCTATTTATCTTTAGAGTTTTAGCTCACATTCCTATTCCGCTCGCAAGTGGCGAAACCTTAAAACAAATCCTAGAAACCCTGTTCACATCTAATAATACCCCTCAACTTCTAAGCTTTATTAATGTCTTGTCTGGTGGTGCGCTTGCTCATTTCTCTATTATGCTAGTTGGGCTAGGGCCATATATTAATGCATCGATTATAATGCAGCTACTAACGAAAGCTCTTCCAAAGCTAGAAAACCTCAACAAAGAAGGCGAATTTGGTAGAAAAAAAATCAATCAGTATACCCGAATGCTGGCACTCCCGTTGGCAATTGTTCAGTCGGTTGGAACAATCTATCTTGTTCGTCAAACCGCCTCACAGATAGGAGGACTTGGTGATATTACAGCAAATGCCGGGCTTTCTCAGTGGGCTTTGATGGTCGCCGCCCTAACTGGAGGCTCGATGCTGTTAATGTGGTTGGGCGAACTAATCACTGAAGAAGGAATAGGAAATGGAATTTCTTTAGTGATTACCGTTGGAATAGTCAGCCAATTGCCATCAACTGTTTCAAGCATTGTACAATCAGTATTTAAAAAAGGTGCTTCTACGAACATCTTTGGACTGGATCTACCGATAGACCGTAAGGCGGCGATGGTATCTTTGGCTATATTAGCACTGGTTGTTCTAGTGACAGTTCTGGTCGTCAAGCTTAACGAAGCTACTAGAAACATAACTATTCATTACGCAAAGAGGATACAGGGCAATAGAGCTTATGGAGGCGTCAAAACGACTTTACCGATAAAACTAATAACTGCTGGTGTAATTCCTATTATTTTCGCGCTAGCGTTTTTGAGCGTTCCCAGCTTTGTTGGTCAATTGCTTTCGAATGCCAGTAACCCAACGCTACAACAGCTAGGAATTAATCTGACACAGTTGTTTCAGCAGCC
>CAZBSC010000021.1:9864-11608 GCA_964494845.1 uncultured Candidatus Saccharibacteria bacterium
GTAACCCAACGCTACAACAGCTAGGAATTAATCTGACACAGTTGTTTCAGCAGCCTACACCACAATCTTTTGCGGAAGGTGGGCTTCAACCATACATCTACCCGGTAGTTTACTTCTTGCTAGTATTTGTTTTTACTTTCTTCTACACGAGTATTACATTTGATACTTCTGAAATTGCTGAAAACCTGCAGAAACAAGGGGGCTTTATTGAAGGAGTTAGATCTGGAAAACAGACTGAAAAGTATCTTGCAAAACTTGTTAATCGCCTAACACTTTTTGGCGCACTCAGCTTAGGGATACTAGCGGTTTTTCCGATAATTTTACAGGCATTTTTCCAGACCAATATAGCTCTCCAGGGTACAAGTATTCTGATTCTTGTAGCTGTCGCTCTGGAAACGCTAAGACAAATAGAGTCACGGGCACTGATGGTTACTTATGATCAATACGAACAACCCGACTTCTTTTATGAGCCTGGGAACCCAGCCGAAGCAGCAACTGGTGGTCGGTCATTAAGGTTTTTGAAAAGATTAAATAAAAGTAAAAGCAAAAAATAATAAAACACTTTACAAACAGAGGCAAACTCTGATACAATTACACTCTGTTATAAATTTATGGCCAGCAATAAAGAAGTAATCGAGCTACAAGGAACAATAATCGAGACGCTTCCAAGCGCTCAGTTCAGAGTAGAACTCGAGAATGGCCATCGAATTATAGCTCACGTCGCCGGCAAGATGAGGAAACACTTCATCCGTATCGTACCCGGAGACAGCGTGACGGTCGAGTTGACCCCTTACGATCTTACTAAGGGAAGAATCACCTATCGCAAGTCGTGATTTATACGACATTTATACAAAACTAAGCAGTGTGTCATTACTGACCCCGTTAAAGGAGCAATGATCCGCATGAAGGTGCGTGCTAGCGTAAAGAAAATTAGTCCAGATGACATTATCGTCCGAAGAAAAGGACGTGTTTATGTTATTAATAAAATGAAACCTAAGCACAAACAGAGGCAAGGCTAAGCATGGCTCGTATTTCAGGTGTTACCGTCCCAGATAATAAGCAAATCCAGATTGCTTTAACATATGTATACGGTGTTGGCCCAAAAACCAGCCAAGATGTTCTGACTAAAGCAAAGATTGACCCAACAGTCCGAACAAAAGATCTCACTGATAGTGAAATCTCTAAAATTCAGGACGTTATAAATGACAATTACACAGTTGAAGGCGATTTGCAGAGAATTGTCACGGCCAATATAAAACGACTAAAAGACATTGGATCTTATCGCGGTTTAAGGCACAGAAATAACTTACCTAGTCGTGGCCAACGCACAAAAACCAATGCTCGAACGCGTAGGGGCAAAAAGGTTACTGTTGGCGGGACTAAGAAGAAGGTAGCTGCAAAGACTTAATATTATGACTGATGAAATCACAACAACACCAGTAGAAGAAGTAGTAACTACAGAAGCACCAAAGACAGTTGCTAGGAAGAAAAAATCCAAGCGTCCTGTACCTTATGGCCAAATGCATGTTCTAGCAACATTCAACAATACCATAATCACCTTTACGGACTCTAAAGGCGGTTCACTTACTCACAGCAGCGCCGGCGCTTGTGGCTTTAGAGGTTCTAAAAAAGGGACAGCTTATGCAGCACAGGTGGCAACAGAGAAAGCTGCAAATGCTGCAAAACAAACCCACGGCTTATCAAAAGTAGATGTTTTTATTAAGGGCGTAGGTTTAGGCCGAGA
>CAZBSC010000022.1:0-3560 GCA_964494845.1 uncultured Candidatus Saccharibacteria bacterium
AAGCGTACTACAATGACAGACGAGGGCAAGAAGCTATTCTATGTTTCGCATCCGAATATTTACGGCAAATCCGAGTTCAATAGATACTGCAACTTTAACGAGTTATCAATAATTCTGGGATGTTACGTCAGTAACCGTGGTGTATACGGCGACATTTACTTGTATAACATCAAAGACAGTCGACTGAACGGTGTCCTAGAGGTTACAGCCGCCCACGAAATGTTACACGCCGCGTACGAAAGGCTGAGTCCTAGCGAGAGAGAGCGGGTTGATAAAATGCTCGCTAACGAATTCAAGAAAAACAAAGACAAGCGATTATCTGAAACGATAGAGCAGTACAAAAAACAGGATCCTAATGTAGTGCCAAACGAACTGCATTCTATTCTGGGCACCGAATCGAGAGATCTGTCGCCAGATTTGGAGGCTTATTATAGTCGTTACTTTGTTGATCGTGAAAAAGTGGTGTCATTTTCAGAGCAATATGAATCAGAGTTTACAAAACGTCGGGTAGCAGTTGATCAGTATGATCTGCAGCTAAAAGCATTAAAAGAAGAAATCGAATCAAACGAGACTATTATGAATAAAAAAGTGGCTGGACTCCGACAAGAACAGGCAGATCTAGAAAAAATGAGGTCTTCGGCAGAGCCGAGCGAATTCAACAGCAGAGTTTCTAGCTTTAATCAGTCGGTTAGTGAATATAATGCACTTGTTAGCACGACAAAAGGTTTGATAGCCAGGCATAACGAACTTGTGTCTAAACGCAATGAAATAGCACTGGAAGCTCAAGAGTTGGCAGAAGCTATCGATAGTCGCCCACAGTCGCTATAAAGTCGAGTATACTGTTTAGTATTATGGCTAAAAGTCAAAAAAAATATGTTTGTAGCAATTGTGGAGCAGAATCCATAACTTGGGGTGGAAAATGCCAAACCTGTGGAGAGTGGAATACTCTGGAAGAGGTAATTACGTCTACAAGTGTCAGGACAGGGGCGTCTGGCACAAAACTGACCTCTATAACCAGCGACAAAGCCGCTAGAAGTAATGAAAAACGAATGCCAAGTGGTATTAGTGATATTGATACCGTTCTCGGTGGCGGGATAGTCCCTGGCAGCGTGATGCTATTAGCTGGTGAACCTGGAATTGGAAAAAGCACTCTTTTGTTGCAGTTAGCAAATGCCGTTGCGAAGACAAAAAAAGTTCTATACATCAGTGGCGAGGAATCCGTTCATCAGATAGGCTTAAGAGCGAAAAGGCTCAGCTCGACTAACGCCAACCTGCAATTAGCTGCTAGCACAAGAGTTGAAGACATTGAAGCCAGTATTTCTGGCAAAGAGTACGATACGGTCGTCGTCGATTCTGTCCAGACCATTGCCACCGATAGGTTGACTAGTTCTGCTGGCTCTGTCAGCCAGATAACCAGCTGCACAACCATGTTAATGCAAGCAGCCAAGGAGTCAAATACGGCATTAATTTTAGTAGGTCATGTGACGAAAGAAGGCTCAATTGCTGGCCCTAAACTCTTAGAACATATCGTAGATGTGGTCTTGCAGTTAGAAGGAGATCGCTACGGCGGTTTTAAAATTTTGCGAGGGGTCAAGAATCGTTTCGGATCGACCAATGAAGTAGCAATCCTAGAGATGGCGGACGAAGGACTAAAGATTGTGGACAACCCATCAAAGGCATTATTGGCAGAGAGACAGGTGACCGACGGTTCCGTTGTGCTGGCGACTATGGAGGGCAGTAGACCGATTTTGGTAGAGGTACAGGCCTTGGTCAATAAAACAAGCTACGGGTACCCTAAACGGACTGCTAGCGGCATTGATATTAACCGTTTGAATCTATTAATTGCAATGCTAGAACGACGCACGAAACTGAATCTATCCGATAAAGATATATACATAAATATTGTCGGTGGGATTCGCGTCACAGAACCTGCTGCGGACTTGGCTATTTGCATGGCTATAGGGTCAGCTAGCAAAGGATTAAAGCTAAAACAAAACGCAGTAGTCTTCGGTGAAGTTGGATTATCTGGCGAAATAAGACATGCTCCCTACATAGAAAAACGGATCGCAGAAGCCAAAAAGATGGGCTTCGAAGTTGTTATTGGTCCTAGACCACGAGATTCTAAAAAGAAAGACAAGCTGCTATTCCCAGCAAAAGACGTTCGAACGGCACTGAACACCTTTTTAGAGACTTAAGAATCGAATTGATTTGCTAGTCTGTGGTACCTGAGGTAGTCGACGATGGATTGCCGCTAACGCCGTTGGCTTTAACCTTGAAGCTGTAGTTTGTGCTGCTAGTTAGCCCGGTACATACTCCATTTGTTCCCGAAGAAGTACACGACCCGCTGCCACCCGAAACTATTGTCAAAGTATATCCGGTCGCACCAGAGTAAGCATTCCATGCTAAGGTGATCGTATTAGAACTTTCGTTTGTAGTTCGAAAGTTGCTGATAGATGAGCCGCTAGATGATGATCCAGAGCCTGAGATACTTTTAGAGTCACTATCGTCGTATAGAACGCTATCTACGATTGTGGCGGTTACTGTCTTTGTTCCTGAGAAGGTAGGTTTGTAGTTCTTATAGGTTACGGTGCCTGGGCTATTTATGTTAAATGAGCCGCCTGCGATTTCTTTGCCGTCGACAACAAATGTTACCGTGCCTTTGAATTTGGTGCTAGAAAGCGGGTGAGTTCCTTGGCTAACTGTTGCAACCAGATTGTACAAGCTGCCTGATTTTTGGACGGACAAACTTATGCCCGGTTTCTTGTCGCTACATTTGTGTACGTCGTCTTGCTGATTGGTATTATTACCGCCGGCATCAACAAATGTGTCACCCGAGAAGCTAGATGCATCAGTTTCGCTGAGTGTCTTTCTGGCTCGTTGTGGTGTACAGCTGGTAGCGAGTTTGTTCGAAACTTTGTCGATAGTTTTCTTGGAAGTGGATTTTTTCTTGGTGTTTGTGTACCAGGATGGGTATAGGTCGGTACTTGGGCTAGGCTCTACGGAGCCGATACCAACATGAGTTCTAATTACGTAAGCAGGTGCCGTTTTAACTCCGCTAGGCTTTACCCAATCTTTGGCTGGCTTGCCAGTGTGAGCTGATTGCATCCAGCCTTGCCAAATTGGTTGAGTCATATTTTCCATAGTGCCACTCATCTGGACTCTACGGTTGTGGTATCCGACCCAAACACTAGCGGCGTATTTTGTTGAGTATCCTGTCATCCAACCGTCTTTTCCGTCGTTTGTTGTTCCGGTTTTCATGGCAAACTTCCAGTCGCCAAATCTTTGAGGCTTTCGGCCGGCAGGGAAGTAGCTGGCATTTGGATCAGACAAGATGTTGTTGATAATGTATGCAGCATCGGGCCTAACTGCTTGATCGCCTTTTTCTTTTTTCCACTGATACACGGGCTTGTCGTTAGCATCATCAATTTTTAGTATATACGTCTGGGGTATGTTTAGTCCGTTCCGTGAAAGCGAACTTTGGGCATGTACATGCTCGTCAAGTTTTAGATATGCACCATCTCCAATCGAGGAAGACGCATAACAAGGGCCTTCTTTTGTTA
>CAZBSC010000022.1:3660-9300 GCA_964494845.1 uncultured Candidatus Saccharibacteria bacterium
GGTAGCTTGTATCTGGCGTAATTATTCTGGCCAAACTCTTTATTCCCGAAGTCTACACCACCAACTAAGGCAACCATTTGGCCAGTAGGTACGTCTTCGGCGGCAAAAGCAGCAGTGTCACCACCCTGAGCATAAACTTGATTAATACCAGCCTTAACCTGTTTCTCTGCCTCTTCCTGTAATTTTATATCTAATGTAGTCGTGACTCGCCAGCCGCCTCTGGCAACTACTTTTGCACCAAACTGATTCTCTAGTTGTTCTTTGGCTGTAATTACGAACCAAGGGGCTTTTATGCCACTATATTTAGCCTGTCTAGGCTTCACGCTCTTGACTACATCGACTTTTTTAGCGGCATCACGTTCTTTTTCTGAGATCATTCCCTGGTGTTGCATCTGATCTAGGATGTAGTGTTGCCTTCCAAGAAATGCTTGTTTATTAAAGCTAGGGCTATATGGCGATAGCAATGTTGGTGATTTTGGAATAGCTGCCAACATTGACGCCTCGGCGAGGGTTAGTTTTTTAGCAGATTTATTAAAGTAATCTCGAGAGGCCGCCTCTACGCCATATTCAATTCCACCATAAGGAGCAGTGTTCAAATAGCCAGTTAAAATTTCGTCTTTAGAATAGCTTCGTTCTAGTTCTACAGCCAAAATTAATTCTTTAACTTTTCGGCTGATGGTCCTTTCCTGGGTCCAGTTTTGAGTTAACTTTACTAGCTGTTGGGTAATTGTAGATCCACCCTGCGTACTGCCTCCGAAAGCATTATTCCATGTTGCTCTAGTGATGCCTTTCGGGTCAAATCCACCATGTTTATAAAAGTCTTTGTCTTCAATAGCCACTGTCGCGTCACGCATGTCTTGGGTGATTTCTTCATCTTGTACCGGGATCCTCTTTACGGCATCATAGTCTTCCCATAACAACGTTTTTCCTGTCCTGTCGTAATACCTAATGCTACCGCCGATATTATTGCCGCTGATATCGCGAAGGTTGGGTAAATCTTTTCGGAAGAATGCGAATAGTCCAACAAAAAACAAAAATCCTGCAATGAAACAAATACCCATAATTTTTAGGGCCATTATTCCGCCTTCGCGGCTAAACCAGTAGTGGAACATGCGCTTGGGATTTAAGCGGTAAAAGAAGCGTTGCGTACGCCCTTTGGGCATGCCGTTTAGGCGTTCGGCCTTGCGTCTAGCTTTTTGATCGCCACGAATTTTCATCCTATCGCCCAGGCTTCGGTTTAGTTTGACCACAGAGCCACTCTTGGTTGTGAAGGAATTTTTTGTAACGCGTGAACCACGCCTAGGGTTGCTCATATAAGTATTACTGTCTCCATTAAGATGTAGATAATATTATAGCAAATAAACGGTTACGTTTGAATATAATTAGCTTGGTTGTTTTCTGGTTATAATTTTCTAGGTTATACTTTATATAATTATGAAACTTTCAGAAGAACTCGAGTATAGAGGTTTTGTTAATCAAACAACCTTCAAAGATATCAAAGATCTAGATAAAGGGCCTAGAACATTCTATTGGGGAGTAGATCCTAGTGCGTCGTCTATGACAATAGGGAATTTGGCCTCAGCAATGATGGTTCGAACGTTTATAGCGCACGGCTACACACCAATTTTGTTGGTAGGCGGCGCGACAGGTTTGATAGGCGACCCTGATGGCAAGGCGCAGGAGCGAGACTTAAAAACCCCTGAGGAGATTGCCAAGAACAAGGCTTCTATCATTAGCGAATATAAACGAATCTTTAATAATATTGATTTGAAGGTTGTTGATAACTACGACTGGTTTAAGGACATGGGTTACCTAGAGTTTTTACGTACAATCGGCAAACATGTACCGATGAGGGCAATGCTGGGTCGTGAGTTTGTCCAAGCGCGTCTGAAAGAAGATGGAGCGGGCATTAGTTACGCGGAGTTTAGCTACTCGCTGATTCAAGGGTATGATTTTCTGCACTTGTTTGAAAAACACGATGTTACACTGCAAATTAGTGGAGCTGATCAGTGGGGTAACTGCATCGCAGGCGTTGATCTTATTCGACGCAAAACGGGTCAAGAAGCACATGTGTGGACGACACCACTAATTATCAATAAAGCAACTGGAGTCAAGTTTGGTAAGTCCGAAGAGGGTGCGGTATGGCTTGACCCAAATCTAACTAGTACTTTCAAATTCTATCAATTTTGGCTAAATGTGGACGACGAAGGCGTAGAAGATTATCTGAAGGTGTACACTCTTCTACCGAAGACAGAGATTGAAAAGATTGTCAAAGATTTTAGCCATGACAAATCCAAGCGGTTGGCTCAAAAAACACTAGCATACGAAGTCACAAAAATTGTTCATGGCGAAGAAATGGCCAACAGTGCGGTGCGAACCACAGAAGCACTTTTTGGGTCTATCAACTTTCTAGAACTATCAGAGTCAGAGAAAAAGATGCTTGGCAAAGAACTTCCAACCCAAAAAGCAGAACAAGACATAGTTTCTACAATTGTAAAAGTCGGCCTGGCTAGTTCTAACAGAGAAGCTAGACAGTTCGTAGAAGCTGGGAGTATTACTATAAACGGCGAAAAAACCACTTTAGAAAACGCTAAATTTGCTCAGGGTATGAATCTGCTAAAAAGAGGCAAGAATAGCTTTGCTATTATTGAAAAATAAGCGTGTTATACTTTTAATCCTATGACTAAAAAAACTAGCAAATTCGAAACGAATAAATCAATAAAAAAAGCCGATCAATATAACGATCCAAATCACAACTACCTGCAATATTGGGAAGGTCGTGACTACGAGAATGCTTCTGAAAAAATAGCAATCAGACGATTTTTAAAAGGCCGGCATTTTAGACACGCCGTAGACATCGGTGGTGGATACGGTAGATTATGCATAATGCTAGAGAAATACGCTGATAAGGTTACGTTGGCGGAACCTAGTCAACAACAGCTAGATATTGGGAAGGATTTTTTGAAAGCACATCCTAGGGTAGATCTAAAACTGATGCAAGCAGACGATCTAAAATTCAAAGATGGTGAATTAGACCTAATCACAGTTATCAGGGTTATGCATCATTTACCCGATCCAAAAGCAGAGTTCGCAGAATTTGCTAGAGTCTTGTCTGACGATGGTTTTTTGATACTAGAAATGGCAAATTTTACTCACGCTAGAAATAAGCTGAAATATTACTTGAAGGGCAAAAAGCTTCCCACGCAGCCGGTAGATATCCGTAGTGCTAAAAATAAACGCGATAATGAAATAGCATTTGTTAACCACAATCCCAAGACAGTCGTTAAACAACTGGCTCATGCCGGGCTAAAAGTAGACAAAGTTCTATCTGTATCAAATCTACGTTCTACGACCTTGAAAAAAGTTGTCCCCCACGCTGTAATGCTGCACATCGAGAAGTTTTTGCAACCGACATTGGCCAAGACACACTTTGGTCCTAGTGTCTTTTTTCTCGTACGCAAAGCTAAGTAATCTATAATGTTGGTTATGGAGTTAAGCGATTCTGTAGAATCTTTGAAGGGCGTTGGGGCTGTCCTTGCACAAAAATTCAATCGTCTTGGCATCAAAACCATTGAAGATCTAATTTGGTATTTCCCCAGAAAATACCAAGATTACTCCGTTGTTTTGCCTCTGAACAAATTAAAACCCGGTCCGATATCAGTGAAAGGGTCGTTCAAGCAAGTCAAGGGGCGCTATGTGCGACGAGGCATGCATATTACTGAAGCTGTTCTCAGCGATGATACTAATAGCGTCCGAGTCGTTTGGTTTAATCAGCCATACAGGGCAGCCGGGATAAAGAGCGGACAGCAATATTTTGTATCGGGTGTTTTTGAGCTATCCAATCAACATATGCAGATAATGAACCCGTCTGCAGAGCTTGTCAGTAGTTTTCCTGTAAATACAGCCAGAATTATCCCAATTTACCGTGAAATGAAGGGTATAACATCAACGGAAATAAGACGGGCAGTAAAAACTGCACTTCAAGCGAAGATGAACATCCAGGGAAACTTACCTATAAAAATTGAACAACAATATAAACTTGGACCATTAGGCTCCGCGTTGGCACAAATACATTTTCCCGAAAGTCTGTCAGATATAGAAATAGCTAAACGCCGTCTGGGTTTCGAAGAGGTTTTCGAGCTGATATTAGCCCATATGTTAATAAAGAAAGAAACAAACAGGGAGTCTGCACTAGCCGTACATTTTGACAAAAATCTTGCACAAGATTTTGTCCGTCACTTGCCATTCAAGCTAACAAATTCGCAGCGTTTAACTACGTGGGAAGCGTATCAAAACATCGAAAAGAAAACTCCGATGAATCGGCTGGTGGAAGGCGACGTTGGGTCTGGCAAAACCGTTGTTGCTGCTATGTTAACGGCAATGACTATCAATCAGGGCTATCAAGTCGCTGTGATGGCACCAACTGAGATACTAGCTAGACAGCATGCAAAAACTATGTATGACCTGTTGGATCCGCTTGGTCAATCAGACAAAGTGACATTACTCGTTGGCAACATGACAAAACAACAAAAAAAAGTTGCTTTGGATGGTATTGCCAACGGAACAGTTCAATGCATAGTAGGCACGCATTCGCTGATTCAGGACCCTGTTGATATGCACAGATTGGCGCTAGTGGTTGTAGACGAGCAACACCGTTTCGGCGTAGAGCAACGTAAAAAATTATTAAAAAAAGCCGGTCATATGCCTCACATGCTATCTATGACAGCTACTCCAATCCCACGTAGTCTTGCTCTGACGGTTTATGGCGATCTTGATATATCTATATTGAAAGAAAAACCTCTGGGTAGGAAACCAGTAATAACAAAGTTAATACCTCCGAATAACAGATTAGAATTATATAAAAGCATGCAAAAGGATATGTCTGACGGGCGCCAGGTGTTTGTTGTTTGTCCACTGATTGAAGAATCTACTGTTATTAATGCTAAATCAGTTACGAATGTTTACAACGAACTGAAAAAAATGTTACCTACGCGCAAAGTCGGGTTATTGCACGGCAAAATGAAGTCAGATGACAAGCAAAAAGTAATGCAGGATTTTATAGACAAAAAAATTGATATCCTAGTCTCTACCACCGTCATTGAGGTTGGGGTAGATGTACCTAATGCAACAATTATGTGCATAGAGGCCCCGGAGCGTTTCGGGTTAGCGCAGATCCATCAATTGCGTGGGCGCATTGGCCGTGGTGGACACCAAGGCTATTGTTATTTATTGCTTTCTGATGAAAAAGCCCCTAGTAAGCGACTGAGAGCAATCTCACAGAGTAGTGATGGTTTTAAGCTGGCAGAGCTAGACTTACAGCTCCGTGGACCGGGGGCTATTTACGGTACATATCAGCACGGGGATTTAGACCTTAGGATGGCTAATTTAACAGATACGGTTTTATTAAAACAAGCTAGAGAAGCAGCAACAGAGATTATAAACGAGGGTGAAAATTTGCTACAATACCCAGGATTGAAAAAACGTGTAAACGAATTACAAAAAATTGTTCATCTAAACTAAAAAAGCGAATCACGGCACTATGTATTCAGGCACAACATTTACAAAATTCTCAGGACGTATTCTAGGCGCCCATCAAAAAATAGATAGAGTTGCAAGAAACCATCTGGAAAAAATTATTCC
>CAZBSC010000022.1:9400-10899 GCA_964494845.1 uncultured Candidatus Saccharibacteria bacterium
CACCACTATCCATACCAGAAAGAAGTTGACGAGCTGTGGGATGGAGACGATGATAATCGCGATAGCAAAATGAAAAAGTTATTCCCACCAGCCGAAACCAAGCGTGGTCGAATAGTGAAAAGCTGGAAATACCTAGGCCCAAAGGGGCTAATGAGTACTCACGGACTATTCGAGCTAGGGATTGCAGCCATTATTGCCCCCCTCAGTATTAATGAAGCTATACCGAAAACAGAGAATATCCATACGGCGCTGGAAATCGGGCCAAGAGAAGTATTCAAACGTGCAGCCAGAGAGATAGCAGTACTAGATATGTATACGCGATACCAAAAAAACGGTTGGTCTACGAAGTTAATAGTTGATGTTAGGCAAAAACTTTGTCCGACTATTGTTCAGACCGTGACACTTGTTTGGTACCTAGCACTGGTAGAAGCAGGCCTTGTCAAAGCACCAAAAACAAGTAAAAAACCATGAGAGTTATCGCCGGCAGTTTAGGCGGAAGACATTTTAAAACCCCGCCGGGGCGTAGATCCCACCCTATGGCAGAAAAAACGCGTGGCGGACTTTTCAATGCTCTCGGTGACATTATAGGGCTTAGCTTGCTCGATGCTTTTTCTGGAAGCGGTGCAGTAGCTTACGAGGCAATAAGCCGCGGGGCAACAGATGTTGTGGCTGTTGAAAAATCTCTTTTAGCCTATAGAGTTATCAAAAAAAACATTGATACGCTGAATCTAGAAGATCAGGTTAAAGCCACACGAGCGAATATAAGTACCTGGTCTGATAACAATAAAGATTTGGAGTTTGATGTTATTGTCTGCGATCCTCCCTACGACGCTATAAAGCCTGACCTGTTACAAAAGCTAGCAAGGCACCTGAAAAAGGATGGAATTTATGTGTTGTGCTGGCCCGGAAATGAGGAAATTCGTGCTTTTGACGGCCTATCTTTGCTCAAAGAAAACAAATACGGTGACTCACAACTAGTTTTTTACAAAAAAACATAAAAGCACAACATAAATCCACAACCCAGAGCGTTACACTACTCTGTATGACGATAAGTTCTTGTGATGTTTGCTCTGAGCCAGTCGGTAAACCCAGTTTTTCTATTGCAATTAGAGGTGATAGATTCATGACGTTTGACCTATGCCAAATATGTGCTGTCCCAATTGCACGAGAGCTGAAAGGCATAGGCTTATTGAGTGGACCTATCGTTCGCACGGCAGTGGAAATTAAAGCAAAAGGAGTATCATAGACTTATGAGTTTAAATAATGATGACCTAAAAGCAATAAAGCACGCTATTCAAACAACCGTGCAACCGATTGTCGACGAGCTTGCAACTGATGTTGCTGCTGGTTTCGCTGAAGTACACGAGAAATTCGCGGAAGTACATAAAAAAATTGATTTGGTTGAGTCACGACTTGATAAGAAAATCGATGAACTGGGTGACAAACTAGACGTCAAGGAAAGCAAATTCAATAACACTGTTGAAAGAGTTGACCAGCTA
>CAZBSC010000023.1:0-10898 GCA_964494845.1 uncultured Candidatus Saccharibacteria bacterium
TGGGAATCAATAAAAGCCAAGGCAGAGAAGCCAGATAACTATGTTTCTGGACGTGGAGTAGAACACTACAAACGGTTTAAAGAAGATTTCAAAATTGCAAAAAGTTTAAATCTGAACGCTTTTAGGTTCGGTATAGAGTGGTCCCGAATTGAGCCTGAGGAAGGTAAATGGAATGAAAAAGAAGTCGAATATTATCGTAATTATATAAAAGAGCTTAGAAAAAAAGGCCTCGAACCGTTTCTGAATATTTGGCATTGGACCATGCCGGTTTGGTTTACTGATAAAGGAGGATTTGCAAAACGGGAAAATCTAAAATTCTTTGATCGTTTTGTTCAAAAAATTGCCGATGAATACGGCAAAGACTTGGAGTACGTAATAACCCTGAATGAGCCCAACGTCTATACGGTTTTTAGTTATGGAACCGGTTTCTGGCCACCCCAAGAAAAAAACTGGCCAAAAGCTATCTGGATATATCGCAATCTGGTTAGCGCACATAAACGAGCTTACCGGATACTAAAACATGCAAATCCGACGATTAACGTTGGCATAGCAGGACAACTATCGAATATTCAAGCAAAAAGACCCCACAATATTATCGATGAGGTTGTGACCAAATTTATGAGGTATACGTACAATTGGTGGTTTGTTAACAGAATCAGGAAACAGCAGGATTTCGTAGGATTCAATTATTACTTTACAGATTATTATAAAGGTTTTCACAAGGATAACCCAAAGGTCCCAGTCAATGACCTGGGCTGGTATATGGAGCCAGAGGGATTATACCCGCTATTGGTCAGGGCATGGGCGCATTACCGAAGGCCAATTATTGTTACCGAAAACGGCGTGGCAGACGAGCAAGACCAATACCGACAATGGTGGATTGAGGAATCTATAATTGCAATGGAACGAGCGCTGTCTGAGGGAGTGCAGGTAGCAGGGTATTTCCATTGGAGCTTGCTGGATAACTTTGAATGGGCATATGGCTGGTGGCCTAAGTTTGGCCTAGTTAGCGTAGATAGAGCAAATGGCATGAAAAGAGAAGTCCGACCTAGCGCCAAATGGTTCGCTGCGGCTATTCGTTCAACAAAGAAAAAATAAAAAATAGCGCCGGACAAAAACCCCAATACACTACATATAGTGCAGGGGTTTTTATTTTTGTCAAAACTGTGGATAAGTAGGTATGGAAACAGATAAAAGTACTTGCTTGTGGGTCACTGTGGGTAGTATATTCATGTCAGTGGGTAAACGTGGGTTAATCCACCACAAAAAACAAAAACCACGAGAACATATAAAACTAAAGGGACAATTGCTCACATATGGCATCGGTGGACTATTACGAACGGAAACTAGACGACAAGCGGCGGTTAACCATACCGACCGAACTTCGTGATGAGTTTGCGAGCGGGGTAGTCATAACACGAGGGTTCAAAAAGTACCTGCACATGTATCCGAAGTCAGTATGGGAAGAACAGGTTGAACCTCAGTTGCAGGGAAGTATCCTTGACGAGAAAACTGCAGATCTGAATGTTCAATTCCGAATGGGCAAGTCCGACACAGACCTGGACCGCAAGCAAGGTCGCGTAAGTATAGAGCAGCATTTGCTGAACTATGCAGGTATAAAACGCGATGTTTATGCTGTGCGAGCAGGGAAGTATTGGCGTTTGTCGTCCAAGTAGTTTTACAAATAAAGTTCTTTAACAAATACGAATCATAAGACACAACTCAGGTAACTGAGGTCAGCTATTCGGTAGTCAACAGGTGGGAATAAAAGGGTAACCACCATATAAAAACCCTCGCACATTAGATAAAACACCTCCCAAAACTCCACCTCACACAAAGTCTCTCAAACAAAAAAATCTGACAGAAGTTCTTCGATGACGGTCTTTCCGGGTAAAACCAAAAACCGTTTAAATTACCTCTGTCACCCAAAGGATTTTTTAAACAAAAACAAAAACATACAAAACAAAAAAGTTGGCTACTGATTAGGTGACCTTAAAACAAAAAACAAAAAGAAAAGATATGCCAAAAGATCACCAAAAACACATTCCGGTATTACTAGATGAAGTGCTCGAAGTGCTGAAGCCACAGAAAGGGGAAACACTCCTGGATGTGACAGCAGGCTACGGGGGGCATTCTAAAGAAATACTTGGACGTACCTTTCAAGACGAGGGAAGCGTGCTTGTTGATAGAGACAGCTACGCGACCGAAGAGCTCAAAGCTACATTTGCTGGCCGTGATGTATCAATTATGCAAGACAATTTTGCAGATGCAGCGATAAAACTAGCAGATAAAGGCAAGAAGTTCGATCTCATCTTGGCAGATTTAGGCGTATCGTCACCGCACCTTGACAATAAAAATCGTGGCTTTTCTTTTAAAGAAGACGGTCCTTTGGACATGCGTATGGATGTCAGCCAAGAAATAACGGCTTCAACCATAGTTAACAGGGCTAGCAATGACGAGCTGGTGCGGATACTGAAAGAGTACGGCGAAGAATTCCGGGCTCATAGAATAGTTAACGCCATTATCAGCAACCGACCAATTTCTAGTACTGGTCAGTTAGCAAAAGTCATAGAAAACGCAATACACGGCAAGCGACAGAAAGTTCATCCGGCAACGAAGACTTTTCAAGCACTGCGCATAGCAGTCAACGATGAGTTAGGACAGCTGGAGAGATCTCTGCCAATATGGATCAACCTGCTGAACCCAGGGGGCAGAATAGCGATAATTAGCTTCCATAGCCTAGAGGACAGAATCATAAAAAGATTCTTGAAAAGCAGAAGTGGCCCAGGATACGATACCGAACTGAACTTGGCAACAAAAAAGCCAATTACCGCAGGTCACGATGAATTAGTTTTTAATCCACGAGCCCGTAGCGCAAAACTACGAGCCGCAGTAAAAATAAAAAAACAAAAGGAAGGAGCTTAGATGCCAATACAGGTAAAAAGCAGCTCCCGAACATACAAGGTTCGAGTAAAAGTTCTTTAACGAACGATTACAAAAAATGGGGTGGGTAAAATTACCCACCCCGAACCAAGGGAAAAACAAAAACAAAAAATATGACATACTCAAGTACATTAGCATTTGGCCGTCAACAACATTTCGGACAACGAAATCAAAACACAACAAGTTTTAGATCAGATAAAAAGGGCATAGGGCCGGTTAGCAATACAATTATTTTGGTTGTTTTAGCTTGTTTGCTGGGATTGCTTTATCTTACACAGGTTACAAAAACCAACTCTTACGGCTATCAGATAAACGATCTTAACCATCAACAGACTGAGCTAAGGCAAGAACATGCCGAGTTGGAGGTTGCATCAGCCAGACTACAGGCCTTAGACCGTGTTAAGAATAGCGATCAAGCAAAAAGCCTAGTTAGTGTGGCACCGTCCGGCACAGTTAACAGATAAGGCATTATAAGATATATGGTTGATCAAAACCAGGTAAAATCACCCAATACTCTTTTTCGTGCACGTACTTGGTACATGCTGATAGTGCTGGTATTTGCAATTTTGTTAGTTCGTCTCTTTTATTTACAGGTTATTCGACATAATTATTATAAAACCGCTGCACTTCAGGGCCAACTCAAGCAGTACGAGATAGCGCCGGAACGTGGGGCTATTGAAGCTCATGATGGTGATAGGCTAGTTTCGATTGTTCTAAACGAAGAGAGATATACCGTAATTGCCGATCCAAAGATTATTGATGATCCTCAGGAAAGCGCCGAAAAGTTAACAAAAATACTAGGTGGCAATGCTTCTGTGTACGAAAAGGCAATGAAAGCTGACACGCGCTATTCAGTTCTGAAAAAGAAAGTATCAGCCGCGCAAAAAAAAGCCATCGACGATCTAGAACTAAAAGGCATAGTATCGAAAAAACAACCAGTTAGAGTCTATCCCCAGGGCACTATGGCGGCTCAGATTCTAGGTTTCGTGAACGACGAAGGCAAAGGTAACTATGGCCTAGAGCAATACATGGACTCCACTTTAAAAGGCAAGCCCGGAGTTTTAAAAGCAATTACTGACGCCAAAGGTGTCCCACTGGCTGCAAGTGGTAACAATGTAGAAATTGACCCCAAACAGGGGAGCAAAGTGGTGACCACGCTAGATATTTCAATGCAGCGTCAGCTGGAAGACATACTAAAGGCTGGACTTAAGAATGCACGTTCGGATTCTGGTAGCGCACTGATCATGGACCCTAATTCTGGCGCCATAAAGGCAATGGCCAATTTTCCAACCTATAATCCCGCTGAATTTTATAAAGTCAAAGACGCCAATATCTTCAATAACGAATCTGTAAGTAGCCCCCTAGAAGTAGGTTCTGTGATGAAACCATTAACCGCCGCTGCCGCACTGGACAATGGGTCTGTCAAGAAAAATCAATCCTACTACGACCCAAGTTTTTTCAAGGTAGACGGAGAAACAGTCACAAACATCGAAGAGGATGGGGGGGCAGGAACACGAACAGTGTCTGATATATTGACGTTATCGCTAAATACCGGAGCAACTTGGTTGTTGATGCAAATGGGGAATGGGAAGATAAATGAAAAGGCGCGCAGTACATGGTACGACTATATGACCAATCATTATAGGTTTGGCAAAGCTACTGGGGTCGAGCAGGGCTACGAACAGCCTGGGTCAATTCCAAAACCTAACGATGGTTTTGGATTGAACATACAATACGCAAATACTTCTTTCGGTCAGGGAATGTCCGCCACTCCACTTCAAATGGGTGCGGCGTTATCTAGTGTTGTTAACGGGGGTAAATACTACAGGCCAAGATTGGTCGACCAAGTTATAACCGACGAGGGGAAGGTTACTGGGCAACGACCTCAAATCCTTAATCAAAATGTGGTTAGCAGCCAGACAAGCAGTGAAATTAAAGAGTTGATGGAAGCTGTCGTCAAAAAAAATTATTTGGTTTATGGCATGAAAAGCCTAAGACCTAACTATAGTGTTGGCGGAAAAACTGGAACTGCGCAGATATCCAAACCAGATGGAGGGTACTATGAAGATAGGTTCAATGGTATGTTTATGGGATTTGTAGGTGGCAACAAAGTCGAATACGTGATCATTGTCCGGGCAAATACACCAAAAATAGCTGGGTATGCGGGTTCTAAAGCAGCAGGGCCAATATTCGCAGCAACTTCTGATATGTTGTTGGATAATTTTGCAGTGCAACCAAAAAGTCGATAAACAAGGTATAATAAAAGAACGTTATGACACAAACATTAGAACTAATAATTAACACCGACACGCTAATTCGTATATTAGGCCTAGGAATTTTTACGTTTGCCCTAAGTATGTTAATAACGCCAATTTATACGACATTGGCTTTTAACCATCAATGGTGGAAAAAGCCTAGACAGACTACTCTGACAGGTGAAGTAGCAAAAGTTTTCACTAAATTGCATGCGAAAAAACACGAGCGCCATATCCCGACTATGGCCGGGTTAATATTCGTTGTTAGCGTTGCATTTATCACTCTGACTATGAATATTAGTCGTTCAGAAACGTGGTTACCGCTAGCTGCTTTTGTTGGTGCTGGTTTGGTTGGCTTGATTGATGATTTTATAAATATCCGAGGACTGGGCAAGGGCGTGGCAGGGTTGCCGTCGAAGTTAAAATTACTTTTAACGACCGCAGTGGCTTTAGTTGGAGGCTGGTATTTTTTTGCAAAATTGGACGTTACCAGTATTCATGTGCCGTCACTGGGGGCATGGAATATTGGGTGGTTAGTTATCCCATTGTTTGTCTTCGTTGTAGTAGCAACCGCTAACGCAGTTAATATAACAGATGGTTTAGATGGCCTGGCCGGTGGTTTAGCAGCTATCGCTTTCGGTGCATACGCGGTTATAGCTTTTATCGAAGCTCGTTATGGGGTAGCAGGGTTCTGTCTTAGTGTTGTGGGTGGATTATTATCTTATACTTGGTTCAATGTCTATCCAGCAAGGTTCTTTATGGGAGATGTAGGCTCTTTCGCCCTAGGAACTGCCCTAGGCGTGGTGGCAATGATAACTGATACGGTTTGGTTGTTGCCAATAATTGGAATTATTTTTGTCGCCGAGACAGGATCAGTGATTCTCCAAACCATATCGAAAAAGTTGAGGCACGGAAAGAAAATATTCAGAATATCTCCTATTCATCATCATTTTGAAGCAATTGGGTGGCCAGAGACCAAGGTTACTATGCGATTCTGGATACTTGGGCAGGTAGCTGGCGTATTAGGTATAGCCTTATTCGTGATTGGGCGATATGTATGAATGTTATTTCGGTAACAAGACGCCCACTGCAAGGTAGGCCCAACTCTAGTGAAACTGGCAGAAGGCATCGGCCAGATTATTTATTGCCTTTGCTGAGTGTGATACTTTTGGTCATTGGGTTGATAGTAGTTTTCGCGATTAGTCCCGCCTTAGCAGCTGCTAGAGGAGTGAGTGAAAGCTATTTTATCAGTAAACAACTCATAGCTATAGGGCTAGGGGTAATTTCCTTTGCGATTGTTGGCAATATCGCCCCATCTTCTTGGCGGAAACTAGAGAAACCCTTATTAATTTTTGCTGCACTGGCTTCTTTAGCAGTTCGCCTATTCGGAGACAGAATTAACGGGGCGTATCGTTGGATTCAGCTAGGAGGTTTTTCGTTTCAGGCAGCAGAGTTAATAAAATTTGCTCTTATCATATGGTTGGCGGGCTTCCTAACAGACAGGATTAAAAGAGGTGTGTTGAACGATTGGAACCAGACTCTAAAGCCATTATTAATTGCCTTGGCCATCATTGGCGCAGTAGTTGCTGTGCTGCAAAGTGACCTAGGCTCTTCGGCAGTAATGGTGGCTATAATGGGATCGATGGCCTTTGTAGCTGGGTTGCCGTTAAAACGCGTGATGATGGTAGCTGGAATAATATTGATGGGTGCAACATTGGCAATTACAACGAGTGGTTACAGGCGAAGCCGCGTTCAGACTTTTCTAAACCCAACGGCCGACTGCCAAGGTGCGGGTTACCAATCTTGCCAAGCACTGATTGCTGTTGGTTCAGGAGGTATGTTTGGCCTTGGATTGGCGCGAAGTGTTCAGGCTTACGGGTATTTGCCAGAGGCTGCAAATGACTCGATCTTCGCTATATATGCTGAAAAATTTGGATTTGTTGGGACGGCAGTTTTAATAGGCCTTCTTGTTGCGTTGTTTGCAAGAATAATGAAAATTCTAGAACTGGCACCGGACGACTATTCAAGATTACTGGCTACTGGCGTGCTGGCATGGCTTAGCACCCAGACTATAATCAATATCGGTGCTATGGTAGGGCTACTGCCTTTAAAGGGTATTACTTTACCATTCATTAGCTATGGTGGCACCAGTGTACTATTTGTTACTGCATCAGTTGGTTTGGTTTTTTCTATTTCTAGGTATACTTCATATCGAGTTAGCGCGCAATTAAATGAGGGTTCTACCCATGAAAATCATGCTGGTGGGCGGGGGGAGCGGCGGCCATATTACGCCACTTCTAGCCGTCGCACATAAATTAAAACAGACAAATTCTGAGATCGAAATTTCCTATGTTATAGAGAAAGGTGGGCGTTTTTCTAGTTTGCCAAAAAAATCTGCAGATGTCGACGAAGTTTTTTCGATACGAGCAGGCAAATTTCGAAGATATCACAACCGTTCAAAGATTCAGCATTTATTAGATTTTTCGACTAATATAAAAAACTTACGCGACTTTTTCTACTTTGTTATTGGATTTTTCCAAAGTCTTAGAGTTTTAATTAAGGCCAAGCCACAGTCCGTATTTATTAAAGGTGGGTTTGTTGGCGTGCCTTTGGGTTTTGCCTGCAAAATCCTACACGTTCCATATTTTACCCACGATTCTGATACCGTTCCAGGGCTTGCCAATAGGCTGATTTCCAAAAATGCCCAGTGGCACGCCGTTGGAATGCCGCCTGAGTTTTATAAATATCCTATAGCAAAAATTCGATATGTTGGAATTCCTTTAAACGCGAATATTGTGCCAGTTTCGAATGCTTTAAAAATGAAGTATCGCTCTAAACTAGGATTGCCTGCAGACAGCATAGTCATCTGTGTAACAGGTGGAAGCCTGGGGGCACAAAGGTTGAATAAAGCGTTCGTATCCATTGCCAAACAACTACTAGAAGAATTCCCGCGTCTTTATGTATTGCATATAACAGGGGAAACTAAAGAAAATATTTACAATAATTTTAACCATCAGCTCTTGAGCAGGATTATTGTCAAAGAATTCGTTGATGATTTCTATCTATACACGGGATCGTCAGATTTGGTAATTACTAGGGCAGGGGCGACAACTGTTGCCGAGCTGGCAGTGCAGGGAAAAGCAACAATTCTTGTTCCAAATCCAGAACTTACTGACGGCCAGCAAACAAAAAACGCACATTATTTGAAAGCAAGCGGGGCTGTTATGGTTGTTGAGGAGAAAGACATGACTCAACCAGATGTCTTTGTTGGCGAGGTTCGGGTCGTCCTATCATCTCCAGCATCAAGGGAGCAGCTAAAAGAAAACATATCAAAATTGGCAAAACCTCACGCTACGGATCAACTGGCTAACATGTGCATAGAGCTAGCTGAAAAGTCGGATAGAAAGAGGTGATTCGAGGAAGATGAAACTATTTAGCGGTAAAAAAAACAAAAATACTATCTCTGACGCGAGAGAAGTATATCGACAGCCTTCTCGAAATAGGGCAGTTTTTTCATATTACAAAAGCAAAAAGCAACCTACTGTAGAACCGAGAAATAAGGATCAGGAAAAAGCTTCTTTTGTATCTAGAATACCCGGTTATTTTGCTGTACTGACAATCTTTCTTTGTTTAGGCTATGCTACAACGCTAGGGAAGCAGTCAAGAGTAGTAATTGTGAATGAAAAAGCTTTGGGCTCGACTGCTATTCCACTGAGGTCTAGATCTGAGTACAGCGGCTATGCGGACCGATGGCTCGAAGGATCCTTCATGAATAAAAACAAGTTAACCCTTAACTCTGTAGGGCTACAGGAGTCCATTAGTCAAGAATTCCCGGAAATTATTAGTGCAGTGGTAACAATGCCGGTCATTGGCCGCAAACCAAGTGTCTATTTAACAATTGCAGAACCAGTGTTTATTTTAACTTCAAATAAACAATCATTTGTGATCGACGAAAAGGGTAGGGCGGTTGTTAGTGACGAGAAATTGCCAAAAACTACCGAAGATAAACTAATAAAAGTATCAGATTCTTCGGGTTTGCAATTGCGCCCAGGTACGCAAGCTATGACAAGATCTAGCATAGAATTTATTAGATCAGTAGTGAATCAGCTTGAACAAAAAAACATTGTCGTTAGCCGCATAAAACTACCTGATTATGCAAATGAACTACATGTATATATTGATAAAAAACCTTACTACATTAAGTTATCTACGACATCTGACCCATTGCAGCAAACAGGTGCCTTCTTGGCAGTTAAGAGTGAGTTAGAGCATAAGAACCAGAATCCAAAACAATATATTGACGTTAGGGTAGAGGAGAGAGCGTATTATAAATAGCTTTTATACGTTCGGTTGACAAAACATATTTACCGACATAAGAATGCGTACTCTGGATTAGGCCTAGAGGATGGCGAAGTGTCTTCCTACTCTACCCCTCTAGTTCTTATTTTGTTCACATTTTTAATACTGAGTAGATTGTAAAAAAACATATATACAATACATAAAACGTGAAATGTCAAATAATCGTGAAATGTTGGCAAGTGCAGGGGATATAGTAAAAAATATAACAATAGACTATAAAATAGGAAAAAGCAAATATATCTGTTGTGGAAAACTATATGTGTATATGTGTATATGTGAATATAGTCATATGATCGTAGGTAGAAAAACAGCTATGGAGCTATATAACCTGGCTGAGACCGAATGACCTGTAAATACTGGTAAACATGCATAAAACACGAAAACTCCCCTGTTAGGCGAGGTATCGTTAATCAACTATATACCATATATTAACGTCGCAAAATATACATTGTGCGACGTAAGATCTATACCTCTTGGTTCTGCTCCACTGCCCTCATTCTCGCTAATTTCTGGTCCTCAAGCATAGTTTAGTTTTTATTATTATGTCGAACTCGCTACGCTTGACTGGTCTGTTGCTATTTTGGAACCCACCCTTGCCACTATAGATACATATTTATGTTCGTAAAACGTTCACCTTTGAAATTTTAATTGCTACTAAGTTTGCTTACGGAACCTCGGTTCAATATCGACTATTGCTGTGATTGGCTGATCTCCGGTTTGGACTCTATCCGTTCCTTCCATGCATTGGTATAAACCCATATCGCCCAAGACGCCTTCAGTCTGGTATTTCACCATGCCTGTGTTGATTCGTTCTACGGTTTGAGGGTCACTGTGAAGTAGCAATCCATGCCCGTCAATAATGTTGGTTCTCGCAACCAGAGCGTGGCCTCTGGGTAGTCCGGGGTGTGTCACGTTTTGGTCGACTACAGCTACATCTCTAGGAATCTTCGCTAGCCCCCATGTGTGTTCAACAACTTTGATTTTACAAAGCTCTGCAGCACGATCTAGCTCTTCATCGGTGATTTTCAAAATTTCTATTAGTCCGCCAGCCGGTGGATTACAAATTCTTACAGTACGGACAAATGTTTTATCGGCCGGTCGATCTATAGCGACGGTAGTAAGCAATAGAGGGTTCTCTACTATTTGATCATTATGCCAATCGAATCGTTCAAGTTCTAGGTTTCGTGTCCCACTGCGTAGTGTCCTAAACATGTCTATGTAGTCGTTTTATGGTTAATTTTTTACTATACTTTAGTCGGCGAGGGCGTAGGTGGCTTTGGCCACGCGTTTGAATTGTGATTTGCCCTGTAGGTTCAATAAGATGGTTGTTTCTTTGACGTA
>CAZBSC010000024.1:0-2859 GCA_964494845.1 uncultured Candidatus Saccharibacteria bacterium
CAACCCGCTTTGCGTCCTGAAAATCTTCCTTCCATGGACAGTCAAAACCAGGCAAACTTTTGGTCCAGTTTTTCATATAAACACCGACTACATCGTAACCTCGCTCTTTCAACAGTGCGGCAGTCACGGAGCTATCGACCCCGCCACTCATACCCACAAATACGCGTTCACTTTTTGTCATTAGAGTAGTATTGTAACAGAACTTTGACAAAAAATAACTTTTGAGTGTATAATTTAGTATATCTTAAGGAGACGCAATGAAATACCTACCTATTGGTGAAAGGGCAATTCTATCGGCTAGATCAACAGCCGATAGAAATAATGGAAGCTTTTTGAAAGTGCTATGGCAAGAACAAAAATTTGATGTAACCCTACAGGAAGCCGAATACGCTAGAATGGGGATCCGCACAACCCCCAGTATTACTGATCTAAGACTTTTAGATGGGGTTTTTGAAAGCGTCCTAGATGGTCGTCCCATCAAGCATAGAGATGCGCTTGCTGTTCACGCAGGCACACTGTCACTCTGTAATGCTTGGGGGGTTCAACTTTTAGATGGCACTACTAGGACCGGGGCTACCCCCACGAGCACATTTGTTGAGAGTGTTCATGAGTCAACCCCGGCGGCAGATTTAAACCCTATGGATCTGGTGAGAAAAGTCTTGCCTGATATTGCATTTTTACAATTTGTTAGTTTGTCAGAAGCAACGGCCGACTTGCAACGCTTAGCGGCAGAAGCGTCTGCCTAAAGAACTTGTTGGATTGAACGTAGAGTTTCTTTAATCTGATTTATCGTGGTATCACGTCCCAGAGAAAATCTCAGGGTTGAGCGTGCTTTCTCATCTGGTAATCCAATTGATTTAAGAACGTGTGATGGTTCGTCGTTGCTAGCACTACAAGCAGATCCCACTGCGCACATTATCCCTTTTTCGTCTAGTTGCATCATTAATCTCTCATTATCAGTACCCGGGAAAGTCACGCTAATATTATTTGGTAACCTCTTTTTTAATGAGCCATTTATGATTGCATCCGGAAAGTTGGCTTTGAGCTGGTAGACAAAATCATCTCGCAGTTCTGTGAGTCTTTTAGCTTCAACTGGCCTCTTTTCTTGAGCAATTTCTAAGGCTTTTGCAAAACCAATAATACTAGCGACATTTTCCGTGCCACTACGTAATCCGCGTTCTTGTCCGCCACCTAGGATTTGCGCGGATACCACAACGCCCGTCCGTACATATAGTGCCCCAGACTGTTTTGGCCCGTACATTTTACCTCCGTTCAGTGTCATCAAATCAACGCCTAATCTCGAGGTGTGCAAATCTAGGTAGTTGCTCGCCTGGCAAGCGTCAGTATGCAGAAATATAGGTAGTTTGTCGCCGCTGTTTGCGCGGGCTTTTCTTATATTTTGCAACAGTTTTGCAATTTCTTTGATTGGCTGTATTGTTCCAATCTCGTTGTTGGCATACATTACACTGATTAGAACTGTATTGTCGTCGATCAGTTTCTCTAAATAATCTAAGTCAACAATGCCACCTTTGGTAACCTTTGCCTCTCTATAATCGTATTTATTGGCAGGTTCTAGTATAGATTCGTGCTCAATAGCACTCACTATGATATTACTGCCTGGATATTGGTCGATGATTCCTGCGATCGCTAAGTTGTTGGCCTCTGTTCCACCAGCCGTAAAGACAATTTCTGATGGTTTTGCCCCCAGCGAAAATGCCACAGACTCTCGCGCCTTTTTTAGATCCGCAGCCACAGACTTTGCGGCCAAATAAGTAGCAGATGGATTATAAAAATTATCCGTATAATACGGCTGCATAGTTTTTAGGACTGCTGGATCAACGGGGGTTGCTGCAGCGTAATCTAAATATATTGTTTTTGGGTAGTTCATTGCTTGCCTTTATCTTAACGCAGTACTTAATCTAAGAATAACTTGTTCTTGTTCGGTTGCTGGGTATGGCTCTGCTGGCTGTGGGATGCCCGCATAATACATGCGACTAGCCGCAATGGTATCACCTGCATCAACTCCTGCCATCCACTCCAAAAAAGGGGTTGGCAATGGACCACTAATCGCTTGACCATTCAGTCTCTGTCTAACTATTTCATTTAGATTTCTGTCGCCAGCATCAACTGCCATCTCAAAATGCATCATTTCATCTTCTAGTTCAAAACCTTTTACATGCCAGACATCCTCGTATGCATCTATATACTGCCTGCAAACACTTCTATAAAGTTTTCGTAAGTCGAAGGATGTGCCGTTGGTTTCCTGCATAGCACAACGAATTAAAGTCTGTCCCATGTGACCACCCCATGGGTACATATCTCCGTAGCAGTACACCCGGGGTAAATCTGGTTCCTCAATACCAACGGTTTCACTTAAAAAGTTTCGTGCCCACAAAGGAGTAATCTCAATACGCTCCCGCATCTCTGGTCTATCCGTTCATTAGGCGAAGTTATAAACTTCTCTTTTAACTCTTGTCTCATACAGTTTCGCGGCTTTGTATAACCGGCGGACTTCGTCTGGGCTGGCCTGTTGATAATGCCCACCATTTTGTGACTTTAGAACGCCGTTACCGGGTCGGACATCGTAACGAGTGGCTAAGATTTGTCTTTGGCCATTTTCATCCGTCCATTCTTCGTGCCATACCCAAGTGTGTCTATCTAGGCAAAAAAAGTCTCGGCTGTGACCTTTTGGAACATCACCAAAAACACGACCACCAACTTTCGCTTCGTGTCTAATTAGGCCTAGGCGAAGATCGTTCAACCGCTCTTGTTTTTTTGAAGCGTGAGACTGAGCCACTATTGTGTTTATAAGATCTTTAAACATTTAGAAGTGCCTCCTCGTTTGGTGCTCGAGAAATC
>CAZBSC010000024.1:2959-10494 GCA_964494845.1 uncultured Candidatus Saccharibacteria bacterium
TTTATAAGATCTTTAAACATTTAGAAGTGCCTCCTCGTTTGGTGCTCGAGAAATCTCTATAGCCAGTGCGTTAGCTTCATCAAGTGCGATCTTTGCTCGTTGTTCAGGTGTCAAGTTTGCCATTTCTTCGCCCAGAACAGCCTGGCCGTCAATACCCGTTATTTCTTCTAGAACATCGACAGAGACTGTTTCCTGCGCTACTGGAGTTGATTCGGGTCCAGCTGCAGATGCTACTGGTTGGTCATTCATGCCAGTAATATGTGCTAGAACTTCAGGAGAAACCGGTACTGGTTTTACTTCTGGCAATCTTGCTACTTCATCACCGAGTCCCGCTACACCCGCTACAAATTCTGCTATTCGAGTATCAACTACTCCCTTCATCTCAGCGCTAACGCTAGGATGTGTTTCGATGGGGGCTGTTTCGCCGCCAATACCAGGAATAAAATTAGTAATAAAGTCGTCTATAACTGTCATATATCTTTCTTAGAGGTTAAATAGCTTCTGTGCGTTTTCGGTCGTTTGTTTTGCAAGCTGCTCAAGGGATTCTCCTCTCAAGGTCGCTAAAAACTCCGCCGTCAGCACAAGATGCTTAGGCTGACAGATAGTACCACGAAACGGCGTAGGAGTCAAGAACGGCGCATCTGTTTCTAACAGTAGTTTTGACAACGGGACCGACTTTGCCATTTCTAACTGTTTTTCATCACTAGTGAAGGTCATGATGCCATTTAAACCTATATAAAGCCCCAGGTTGAGTATTTTGTCAAGTTGCGCCTTTGTACCAGTAAAGCTATGAACAACGCCTCTGACGCCCTCAAAATCGCGTAGAATGGCAAAAAAATCATCAAATACCTCGTCTGGGTTGGCCTTTGCCCCTCGCAAATGGAAAATAACCGGCAAATTATGCTGTTTTGCCAGGGTTAACTGCATTATTAACAGCTTCTTCTGTACTTCTTTTGGCGAATGTTCGTAGTAATAGTCTAGCCCTGTTTCACCAACTGCAACGACTTTCGGGGATAGGGCCAAGCCTTGAAACTCTTTTATGGCACGAGGGTCATCAATATATTTTGCTCCTTCGTGCGGATGGAGACCTATAGATGCCCAAATGTTGTCGTTTTGAGCTGCCATTTTTATTCCTAGTTTGCTGTCATCCAACGTACAGCCAACACATAACAGCCGCGTCACGCCTTCTTTTCGAGCATCTTCTATGACTACTTCGGGGTCCAAACCATAGTCTTCAAAGTGGATATGGGCGTGCGTATCAACAAATTTCATCTGGTTTTCAAGCTTGTTTTGGGGTTTTTGCTTCATCGGCCTTTGGGAAAAGAGTAGTTTCCGGGCTCCGAATCACGCCTTCTTGGAACACATGGCGGATTTTTACAGCGGTAGTCGGCATAAATGGCTCTAGCATGTCAGCGATTTGTAGCAAACAGCTTACTTGGTAAGCCAACACATCTCTTAGGTGCCCTTCGTCATCGTGTTTGGCAATTTCCCACGGTTTTTGTTCTTCTATGTACTGGTTTAGCCCACGGACTTGTTCCCATACTTCGTCTAGTGCTCGGTCGAATTTGCACAGTTCAACTGCTTGGTTGTACTGACTGGTGTCATGTTCGGACTCTGGAATTTCGCCGATGACACCCTTTTGATAGCGCACAATCATGGCTAATGTTCGCTGTACGGCGTTGCCTAGTTCGTTAGCTAGTTCGTTGTTGTAAACTTCTTCGAACTTTGCCCAAGAAAAGCTTCCATCATCATAGCTAGGAATATAACGGAGGAAAAAGTAACGAAATGGGTCGGTACCGTACTTGCTGATGACTTCTTGAGGCGCAACCACATTCCCTAGGCTTTTGCTCATCTTCTTGCCGTCAACATTTACAAAACCGTGAACAAATAACATTTTTGGTAATGGCAAGCCCAACGCCAACAACATTCCTGGCCAAATAGCAGCGTGATGACGGATAATGTCTTTGCCGATAACCTGGACATTGGCTGGCCAATAATCTTTGAAGTCTTTGTGTTCGGGGTATCCGAGAACAGTAATATAGTTCATTAGCGCCTCGAACCACACGTACATCACCTGGTTAGGGTCACCCGGTACCGGAATACCCCATGCTATTTTTTCTTTCGGCCTGGATATGCTGATGTCATCCAACCCATCATTAATGACCTGCAAAATCTCGTTTTTACGAGTGGTAGGAATTATCTTGAAACTGCCGTTTTCTATAACTTTCTTAATTTGATCTGCAAAAACGCTTAGTTTAAAAAAATAATTGTCTTCTTTCAGCTTTTCGTACGGGCGGTTGTGATTTGGGCATACACCATTGTTTTCTTTTGCGACGGCCTCTGTTATGAATGTCTCGCATCCAGTACAGTACCAGCCTTCGTAGGAGCCCTTATAAACGAACTTTGTCAGGTTTTTCCATATTATTTGGGCTCGTTGTTCATGTCCAGCATCAGTAGTGCGGATAAAACGGTCGTTACTAATGTTTAGAGATTTTTGAAGGTCTCGAAATTTTTGACTGATTTGATCGGTGAACGCCTTTGTATCTAGGCCTAGTTCTTTAGCCTTTTCGGCTATTTTACCGCCATGCTCATCTGTTCCTGTGCTAAAAATAGTTGGTTTTTTCTGCTGGCGAGCATACCTAGCCAGGACATCTGCCTGCAATAGTTCCATCGCAAACCCAATATGCGGATCGCCGTTTACGTATGGTATCGAAGTAGTTATATAGTATTTCATTTCATCCTTTGCACCGTGCCAACCTGCTTTATTACCAGAGTAATAAACTCTGTTGCCACTTTTTGCTACACTGCTTCGGCAGAAACTGCGGGACTCCCCACGCCGTATTAAAATACGTCTCGGTCAAGTTCCTCGTTCCTTTCTCGCATTGCAACAAACTGCAAAGGTTGAAACACTTCCTTATCTTATTGTAGTAAATATAAAAATCAAAGTAAAAGTAGTCTGCCCTAAGGCATCATGCGCATTTTCAGATGTTTATTAGCGTGTATCATCTCTATTAAAGTATAGCACCGCTGTCAGACTGGTGAAACTACTAACTTTTTTACATTGCCCCCATTCATGTCCGGTCGGACATATTTGGGGGTAAATTGAATATTAAATACTTAATACTAAAATAGGGGGACTTGTTCGGGTATTTCGGGTAGTTTCTGGCCAAAATGGTCTGCTAGACGCTTTAGCAGCTCGCCTTGGCCGGCATTTATTTTTATGGCAGCCTGAGTCAGATCAAGCCATTCGCCTCTGTCGATTTCCGGGAATGATTGTTTTTGGCCTGATTTAGGAGGCCATTCTATTTCGAATGTATTGCTACTTATTTTCGTAGGGTCCAAGTCT
Source organism: uncultured Candidatus Saccharibacteria bacterium (assembly GCA_964494845.1). GTDB lineage: Bacteria > Patescibacteriota > Saccharimonadia > Saccharimonadales > JAGQNJ01 > CAYRSA01. The sequence continues at coordinate 6,306 of CAZBSC010000024.1, forward strand.
CCTTCGACTGCCCAGGCTTGAACTTCCTTGTTATTAACTTGCTTTATCTTGCCCAGATCTAGCAGTTCACCCTCTGGCATTTGCAGGCCAGTTTCTTCTTCGAATTCTCGCTTTGCAGTGCTTAATACGTCCTCGCCGTCCTCGATTTTACCCTTTGGTATAGTCCAAAAACCCTTATCGCGCCTTGCAAAGTACGGCCCGCCGTTATGCACCAAAAAAACCTGTAACTGGTCATTTTTATGTCTGTAAACGAGTATCCCTGCAGTCTGTACCGGCATGTCTAATTAACCTTTTTTGTTATTCCCAATTTCTGGTTTTGTTTTTTTCTTCTTTTTCCCGAAAAGCCTTTTCCAGATCAATATCCAGACGGTTACAGAGATCAATTAACAACCAAAACACATCGGCTGCCTCTTCCTCGACATCATGATGTTTGGAATTCTTGTCTGTTTTCTGCCCATTAGCCTTTCGGATGGCCTTAGCTAATTCGCCAACTTCTTCAACAAAAATTGTGAAAACTTCTGGCACAGTCTCTTTATCAAAACCACGCTCAATAATCAGTTGTTTCCCTAACTTCTGATAATCAGCCAGCGTTGGCTTATCCGGCAAGTTCATACCAATAGTTTACTCTAATTAATATTTTTTATGTCTATATACGAGTTTTCCTGCAGTCTTAACCGGCATACCCCTAGTTTACAAAAAGACTTGGATTGCTATGCTGTAAGTTCGATGAAACCACCTGTATAGTCGGGATGTTCCTCGCGGTATTCAGCTCCATGGCCAAGCGCTTCATCAACGACTATAGGGACGCCTTCTGAGCACATGCCGTGATCAGCACAATCTTCCGGTGTAAATGCTTCGTAGTGAACCTCACATAATGCGTCAAATCTAGGAACACCGAGTGATTCTGCCGACACACCTCTATTGGCTGCAACAGATCCAACACCTACGATATCTGCGCCTTCTTCTTGCGCTATACGCACGAGCTCACTAGCCGAAAACATTTGATTAATCATGTCTTCAAGTATTAGGACCCGTCTACCACTTATGGCCTCCGCAAAGCCACTTCTTTCTAGCACAAAGCCTCTTGGCTTTATTTTATCCCCCCAAGCCGCTGTAATACTTTGATCCCCAGTTGCTTCAATGAGTTTGAGGGCAGCAATATGCCCGATTGGAATAGCTCCAGTGGCTGCCGATAAGACTGCTTCTACATCTGCGTCTAGGTAGGGCTCGATAAGCATTTCCGAAACATCGGACAGAAATTGTACATCAGTAAGTGCTGGGTCGATATTGCAGTAGCCTGCTAAGTGTTTGCCACTGATTCCAACGAATTGAGCTCCTGTGTCGAGATACAAACAATTTCTATCAACGAGTCCTTGTCTAACATCCATTTCTGGCATGCTACCCTCCAACTTTCCGTTAGTTTTATCCATAATACCTCAAGCTATTAGTTATAAGCAAAAGCGGTATACCAGTTAAAAAAGTGGATAACTTGTTGTGTTATTTATCAATATAATCTTTACACAATCTCTCGAAAACGGCGTTAGTCCAGCCAAAACCCGTCTGCGACGGGTAAACACCCTTTTGTGGTGGTTTTGTAGGATTTACAACATTATATTTTTCTAAAAATACACCGTGCGTGTTGAACCACTGTAAATTGGTGTGTAGCCACTTCATCGCAATCCTTTTGGCGTCATCGTGATAACCGTATCTCTCCAGCCCCTTGATAACTACATAATGTAGTGGCGCCCAGCCATTTGGATAAGCCCATTGCACCGGCAGACTACCAGGCATCATTTGGTTGACAGCTTGCATATCCGTGGTGCTGAGGCCACCCTTATTCTCGAACCGACGTAGCGCCTTTACCAGCTTTGCGGCCCGTTTATCATCTACCATACCAGCATAAAGAGGGAAAAAGCCGGCCAGGGAAGTTACATTTCCCCTTTTGCGTTTAACAAAATTATAATCGTAGTAAAACTCGTGTACCGTGCTCCACATCAGCTGATCTATGGTTTTTTTGCGAGCATGGGCACGATTGAGCCAAACACCGGCATCATGGTCATTGCCCAGGATTTTTGCCGCCCTGGCAAAATCAGATTCGTATTTGTATAAAAGTGCATTCAAATCGACCGGAAGGTAATTGAGCGCACGCCTATTAAAACGTGTCGTCATATCCCAGCTGCTCTCGGCCTCGGCCAAGTCGTTAAGCATATTAATATCGTAATAACGGCTGAGCCCCATATAGACTTCGCGCCAATTGGGTTTTTTTGTTCCCAGCCAGACGGTCGAATACTCGTTGTGGGCAACTGCAATATGCTCTAGTAACCATTGTCTATCTTTGCTATATGCATCGTAAACATCAAATATAAAACTGGTCAGGAAAGGTGGTTGGGACCGTCCCATCAGATAAGTTCGCGAGGCATTGGGGATTATTTTGAATCTTTTTTGCATGTGAATCAGGTTTTCTAGTATCCCTTCGACTAATGCCTGATGCTCTTTGTCTAACATCCCCTGCACCATAAAATAGCTATCCCAGTAATACATTTCGTTAAAATCAAAGGCATGGCCCTCTTCGCTGGCTGGGACTAGATACGTATTCGGCAAACCGAGCAATGTCTCGTCATCTTTGGGGTGGTAACGCTCTAACTTTTTCCAATAACCTGCTATATATTCGCGTGCTTTGACGACATCACTAGAGCCAATGTCCATATAGGGTTTGTGAAAAATAACTCTTTTTATGGTCTTTTTTGCTTTTTCAAACATGTGTTAACAGTGTAGTTCGAGCGCACTACAGTAGTCAAATGCATATAGTTCCTACCTGGCAGTAACTGCTCGGCGCGCCCGCTTAACTCCGTGGGACCAAATAGCAGTGCATGCCAGGACCGCAGCGTTTGCCACAACAAAAGTCACCTCATCACCTCTCGTCAGTTCAGGACTGCCTGCCAACAAATGATATATTTGTTTAGTACCAGCAATGCCATCCACTGCTAATGCCCCTGCTGCGCCCGTCAAGCCCCAGCTTGCCTCGTGGTTGGCAAAATTTAGATCTGTGATCCTAGGGTCTGGGAAACCAGGCTCTAGCGAAGTATTCATGTCACGACTATAACATTGCTAGCAGTTACAAAATATTGCTAGTGATTACTGAACGACAATAGTGCCTGTGTGGCTGGGGTTGAGATGATTGTGATAGCCCTGTGTTCCCTTTTTTGTGACAGTTAATGTCTGGGTGTCACCCGGGCCAATAGTCGGTTCATTCAATTCAGGGTTATTAGTATGTGTCGGGTGATCATTAGAAGAAAACTGCAAGCTATTTGACGACTCGTTTTTTATAGTCATGGTGGTTCCTGAAGAAACTGTTGAGCTAGATGGAGTAAATCCATTATCTGTATAGGTTATTACGGCACCCGAAGCATCCGAAGCTACACTTGGGGGCGTTTCTGTTGCAGTCTTATCGTCTGATTTATTAGTAAACATAAAGGCTGCGCCCGCTACTGCCAAAATCGCTAATGCAATAATTACTATTTTTTTCATTGGTTTCCTTTCAATTTTGCTATTTTGTCACTATGTTTACCGCCGTAAATATAAACTATAGAAATTACCAATGTTATACCGTAAAAAATCCATAAACCTCTTAGTGATGATCCTGTTTGCAGATTTGTGCCCAACTTTAGGCTGTGAACCAGGATTGCAAACATAGCCGCAACATTGGCGTATTCTATAGCAACCCACCATTTTTTCTTACCAAACCAACGCTTGAATTCGAATGCCAAAAACATAAGTAAACTAGCAGTTCCAAGCATCGCTGCCCATTTAAGGGTCGGCGCAACGTAGTTGTTCAGGTAACTGCTGGGTGGTAATCCAAAACCATCACGCCACAGCTGGAACCAAAGTAGACCTGGGTGCAAACAGATCAACAACAGAACAACCCAGCCGGTTATCGCAAAATAGTCTTTGACGACAGATTTATCAACGGCCATTTTTCGCCGCAACGCACCAACAATGTAGTGCGTCCACATCAGGCTAAAAGCCAGTAACCCAAAAAGAGGGAATAGGCTATAAGCTGTTATTGTAGAAAATTGCCAGTCAATCCCCTGACCCCAATTTATAAAAGCAATCGAAGAAACGACAATACCAAGATACCAGGCTTTTTCGTTCAATCTAGAAGGCGCTTTTGGACTATCCATTTAGTTGT
>CAZBSC010000025.1:0-4801 GCA_964494845.1 uncultured Candidatus Saccharibacteria bacterium
TATGGTGGAGCATAGCGGACTCGAACCGCTGACCTCTTCGCTGCCAGCGAAGCGCTCTAGCCAACTGAGCTAATGCCCCACGTCGTCGATGTGTGATTGTTTATTATCGACCAACCGACAACTAATTTTACTAGAGGAAACTAAAAAATCCTATAGAGCTGGTACAATGAATGTCATGAGCAAAAAAATTACAAATCCAACAATTGACAGCCAGAAGACATTAATTGTTTGGTTGTTTGTGTTGGCTTCGCTGATATTTGCTGGCGGGTTATATGGTTGGTATCAATACATTCACAAGAGTCCATACAGGGTATTTTGGGGAATGGTAGACAACAACTTGCGTACTTATGGCGTGACTAGGACTTATCAGCAGAAAAACCCGGGCATCACACTCGAGCAAAATTTGCGACTTGCATTGGGCGCTAATAACGTTGCAGTAGGTGTTACGAATATCAAACAAACCAATGAAAAAGGTCAAAAAACAGAGATAACAAGTGAAGTAGTTGGGACTCCAAAAGCAAATTTTGCTCGATATACAAAAATAAATACCGAACAAGATTTAACAAATGCATCAAAAGCAAAACTTGAGGTGTTGAAAAACACCTGGAGTAAGGAAGAGCTAAATCGACCAGAACAAGTTAGCCAGAGTGTTTTCTCCGAGGCAGCATACTTTGTTGCGGTGCCATACGCTAATATAAGCCTAAAAGATCGAAACTCTATAGTCACCTTCATGAAAGACAAAAATGTTTATGACGTAGATTTTAAAGATACCCACATCGTGACTAAGAGTGGGAAAAAAGCTATTTCATACAAACTCAAAATAAATGTGGCAAAACATCTGGAAATGCTAAAAAAACTCGACACAATTTTGGGCCTAAACCAACTGAATAAAGTAGGTGCTCCACCAGAAGATTCCGCACCAGTTGAACTGAGAATGATAGTTGGCATAGATTCTCGACAGCTACTCTCGGTAGACTATGTCGGCGCAAATAGAACAGAAAACTATAGTAGCTTTGGTGCTAGGGTAAATACAGATTTGCCAAAGGCGAATTTGACTCGAACTCAGTTAGAGCAAAAACTTCAAGATCTGCTTTCTGGATCATAGAAACGTCCGGCACGTATTTTTGAAGTAATTAAAGTATAATCATTATATGCAAGTTGTTATTGATGGGCTGCTAACTAACTACCAAAAACAGGGTAGTGGCAAAAAATGCGTATTATTACTACATGGTTGGGGCGATTCACTAGCGACTTTTTCTGATTTATCCAGGAAACTGGAGAAAACCTACACAGTATATTCACTAGATCTACCGGGATTCGGCCAATCTCAAATGCCGGACGAGGCTTGGAGTCTAGATAACTACGGGCATTTTATACATAATTTTTTAGAAAAACTCGGGGTTAATGATCTGCTTGCTGTAATTGGGCATTCAAACGGTGGTGCGGTAGCCATACGTGGCATAGCTTTGCAGGCTTTTCAGCCAAAAAAACTAGTATTGCTATCGGCCTCTGGAATACGAAACAGTCAGCCGGTAAGGCGTTTGACACTAAAAGTTATTGCTAAAACCGGCAAAGTTGCGACGTTTTGGTTGCCACAACGGCACAAAAGAAAACTGCAAAAGAAACTCTACGGTGTCGCGGCATCAGACATGTTGGTCGTCCCGCATATGAAAGAAACATATAAAATTACTGTCAGACAAGATGTGCAAGAAGACGCAAAACATGTCCAGCAACCGACACTACTAATTTATGGTGCCTCCGACAAAGCCACCCCTCCAGAATTCGGCAATATTTACAAAAAATTAATACCTAATGCAAAGTTAGAGATTGTTGATAATGCGGAGCATTTTGTCCACCATGATCAGCCAGAACTTGTGACAAAATTAATCGAGGAATTTTTGAAATGATGAGCTTAATTTTTATGTATTCTTGGCGTTATCCAGAAGTACTGGTGTATATGCTGCAAAGTACCGAATACAAGGTCCCTGCCTATATAAAGTGGCTGCATAGAACCAAAAATTTTTCAAAGGTTATGTATCGTCGCCAGCTAGATAAAACAAAAGCTGCCAGAATGTTGGTTGCTGCCATCCGTTTTGGAATGATACTTCAGGTATTGATTGGCGCATTGACTTTAGTCTTTGGATATCGGTCCGACAACTTTTTGATTTTCGGTTTAGGAGTATTTTTGGTTTTTAGTTATCCGACTATATGGGCATACTTGGTAACTTTGCCACTACAATTCGGTCGGTGGTTTATCATGAACCCCAAGTACCGTAGGGAAGTAAAGGCTTCTGAATCAGTTTTCGCAAACCATCCGGGTGTAAAAATCGCAGTTGCTGGAAGTTATGGCAAGACAAGCATGAAAGAACTCCTAAAAACTGTATTATCCGAAGGCAAAAAAGTTGCTGCAACACCAGCTAATAAAAACGTTGCAATTTCTCACGCTAGGTTTGCGCAAAAACTGAAAGGCGACGAAGAAATATTGGTTATAGAGTACGGTGAGGGAGCGCCTGGTGATGTTGTTAGGTTTTCTGGTGTTACGCACCCGGATATTGGCATAATAACAGGGCTAGCGCCGGCGCATCTAGACCAATACCCATCGTTGGCATCTGCAGGGAAAGACATCTTCGCATTATCAAAATACGTTGGTGCAGACAATACGTATGTAAATAACGAGTCAGAGGCCGTCAAGGATTTTCTAAAACCAGATATGCATACATATGACCATAAGTTAGTTTTAGGCTGGAAAATATCAGACATAAAACTCGATTTTACAGGTATAAAATTTGTCATGAAAAAAGGCACAGAGACGCTACATTTGCACAGTGGATTGCTGGGTAGGCATCAAGTTGGACCACTAGCTGTTGTCGCCGCACTTGCCCATAAATTAGGACTAACAAAATCTCAAATAGAAAAAGGGATTAGCAAAACTACAGCTTTCGAGCACCGTATGCAACCCAGAAATCTAAGGGGAGCGTGGATACTAGATGATACCTATAATGGCAATATTGATGGTATGAAAGCAGGACTAAAATTACTTTCAGAATTGCCGGCAAAACGAAAAATTTACGTCACGCCAGGGCTTGTAGACCAAGGCGAAGAAACTAAGCATGTTCACGTAGAACTAGGCGTGGCAATAGCCAAGGCTAACCCAGATAAGGTGGTCCTAATGTTCAATTCCGCCACTCGTAATATCGAAAAAGGCCTGGAAAAGGAAGGCTACAAAGGCCAACTCCAGGTAGAGCACTATCCGCTGGATTATTACGTAAATCTAGAACATTTCGTTGCGGCCGGCGATGTGATAATGCTACAGAACGACTGGACCGACAACTACTCCTAAACAACGTCCTTGGCGCATTACTGCGGCAGAAGCTCCAGTGCTCACTTCACCGTACCTGGTGTACGGCTTGCTGCGCGCTTCACTTCTTTCTTGTACTGCATCCAAGGACGATGTTTAGGTGCCATCCAGAGCACGGTTTGCTATTTGTCTTTTAGGTTATAGCCACCGTCAACTAGAATATCTGTGCCTGTAACATAACTCGAATCATCAGATGCTAAAAACATAATGACATTTGCAATTTCTTCAGGTTGCGAAATACGACCCACTAAAGTGCCTTTGTTTATGCGGTCAAATGTTTCAGGTGACCATAACTTAGACATATCTGTTGCAACGTACCCTGGTGATACCGTATTGAAGCGGATTTTCGGGTAGGCTTTTGCCAATGCTTGGGTGATGGCTATTACAGCAGCTTTGGTTGCACCATAGTTTAGGCTGCTGAGTGAAGTTAGGTTATAGTGACCTTTCAGGGATGCGACATTTACAATAGAACCTGATCCGCTTTTCACCATTCCAGGTACCACAGCTTGTATACAATGCAGCGTACCCAAAACGTTTACATTGTATTCTCGCATTGCATCTTTATCATCTACATCTGAAACGTCTTTCATACCAGAGCTACTGACGCCCGCATTGTTTACTAGTATATCTATCGAACCTAGCTGAGCAATTGCTTCTTTGGTTGCTTTTTTGTCGGTGATATCAAAGAATGTCTTAGTTGAGCCGCTAATTTCATTATGTGTTTTGTTTAGTTCTTCAGAATCTTTACTACCGTGGACTATCACTTTGTATCCTTGTTTCGCCGCTAGTTTTGCCACTGCTTTGCCTATGCCTCTGCTCGAACCTGTAATAAGTATTGTTTTCATATGCATTGATTATATCTCAAACTGTTCATGCAGGATAATTACAATTAATGGGGTTTAATTGTAGTAAGAGGGGTGTACAATAGAGACATGAAAACAATTGCAGTAATATTTGGCGGGCGGTCAACAGAGCACGATGTATCAATAGTAACGGCGCTGGCAGCGATAATAAAGCCACTAGAGCTAACAAAACAGTACAAGGTCGAGGCAGTATATATCTCAAAAGATGGTAGCTGGTATTGGGATGAAAAACTAAAAGACATTTCGCTGTTTCAATCAGGTGAAATTGAAGATTTCATGCATAAAGCGCCAAAAGTGCACATTCTGTTCGACGACGGTCTGACCCTTGTTAAATCTAGTCAATTTGCTGGGCGCAAACAGTACAAGAAAATCGATGTGGTTTTCCCAGCTATGCACGGCACGCACGGCGAGGACGGCGAGCTAATGGGAGTACTCGATATGGCTAATGTGCCGTATGTTGGCTGTAATGTGCCATCTAGCGCAGTGGCCATGGACAAAGTGCTATCAAAACAAGTAACAGGCAGCGCTGGAATCCCTAGTACACCTTGGGTATGGTTTTATTCACGCGATCTAGGCAGGG
>CAZBSC010000025.1:4901-7455 GCA_964494845.1 uncultured Candidatus Saccharibacteria bacterium
ATTTGGGCCTAAAAGTGTATAAAACAGTTGGTTGTAGCGGAACCGCCCGTATCGACATGCTAGTGGACGCAAAAACAAAACAGGTAACATTTAACGAGATAAACCCGTTGCCTGGTAGCTTGTACGCCCACAATTGGCAACAAAATGGAGTATCGAGCATTGACCTAGTTACGCGACTTGTTGACTATGCCCTGGACCGCTGGAACAAGCAGCAAAAACTAGCAACAGCCTTTAGTACTAATTTCTTAAAACAGTTCTAGGTATGAAAAACTTTGAACTGAAAACATCAGATGTTTATTTTCGTGGGGAATTTGTACCTTTTTCGGATGCTAACTTGAATATAACTAGCTCGCCAGTCCTCTATGGACTATCGATTTATACGGTTTTTGCTGCTTCTTGGAATACAGAAAACCAAAAGCTATACATTTTTAGGCTAAAGGATCATTACAAGCGACTAGTAAATTCTGCACGAATAATGAATTTCCATAATTTCCAAGATCGCTGCTCTTTTACGGAGTTTCAGTCGACAATGAAAGAATTATTGACCAGAAATCAAGTAGAAGAAGATGTATTGGTTCGGGTTACTATTTTTATTGACGAAATAGTAGCTGGGACAAAGCTTCATGGTTTGACGAATAGTTGGTCGGCGTACATTACGCCAATGGGCGAAATCTTGCCTCTCTCAGGTATAAACGTCTGTGTTTCCAGCTGGGCCAGAACACCAGACAATTCTATACCGGCGCGAGCGAAAGTTAACGGCAATTATGTCAACGCCAGTTTGATGAAAAATGAGGCACTACGCGGCGGGTTTGATGATGCGATAGCGCTAGATCATAATGGGCACGTTAGTGAAGGCACAGTAACAAATGTATTTCTCGTCAGGGATGGGGTGCTGATTACCCCAGACTCCTCGTCTGATATTCTAGAGGGGATAACGCGGGACAGTATAATAAAGATTGCCGATAATATGGGTTTGAGCTGCCAAGAACGGACGGTTGATCGGACGGAGCTGTATGTTGCAGATGAAGTATTCTTCTGCGGTAGTTCGGCGCGCATAACACCAGTTTTGTCGGTAGATAAGAGAAAAATTGGCGATGGCGAGCCCGGAAAAATAACCAAAGATTTTATGCAGCATCTCGAGGCTTTACAACGTGGGCAGAAAGATGATTTTCAGTCGTGGCTAACAATAGTTTAGCGCAAAGATAAAAATTGGTTATAATTACCCCTATATGAAACGCTATAATCCAAAGGAAATTGAGCCAAAGTGGCAGGCAAAGTGGGAAGCCGATGGGGTTCATCATGCTGACGAGAATCCTGAAAAACCCAAACGCTACGTCCTAGAGTATTTCCCGTACCCCAGTGGTGCGGCTATGCATGTCGGACATGTGCGTAATTATACGATTGGTGATGCCATCACTCGGTATAACCGTATGCAAGGGAAAAATGTCTTGCATCCAATGGGTTGGGATGCATTTGGTTTACCAGCAGAAAACTATGCCATCAAAAACAAGGTTACGCCTAGAAAAGCAGTTGATGCGAATACTAAGCGTTTTAAAGAACAGCTAATTCAGATGGGCTTTGGCTACGACTGGTCCAGGGAAATAGACAGTACAGATCCGAAATACTACAAGTGGACACAATGGTTTTTCTTGTTACTCCACAAACGTGGCTTAGCATATCAAAAAGAAAGCTTACAGTGGTGGTGCCCAGTAGACAAAACTGTGCTGGCTAACGAACAAGTAGAAGCCGGCTTATGTTGGCGATGTGGTAGCCAGGTTGTGAAAAAGCCTCTGAAACAGTGGTTTTTCAAAATTACTGAATATGCTGATCGTTTAGAAAAAGATCTGGATGATGTCAACTGGTCTGAATCTATTAAGACCATGCAACGAAATTGGATTGGTCGAAGTAAGGGAATGGTATTCACAGCACCAGTTAAGGACAGTGACTTACAAATCGAAACATTTTCTGCACATTTTGAAGCTTTCCGTGCAGATACGTTCGTGGTCATTGCACCAGAGCACCCTTTCCTAAGGGAACTGGTGAAAGGAACTCAGAGCGAAGCAAAGGTTCTAGAGTTTGCTGAAGAGATGGTAAAAAAACGTGACAACCAAGGATATACAGATGAAGAAAATGTGGAAGGTATTTTCACGGGTCGCTATATAGAAGACCCCGTGGGCAATGGGGATTTACCCATCTGGGTAGCTAGCTATGCCTTGGCTCATTACGGGACAGGTATTGTTAAGTGCTCAGCCCACGATGAGCGTGATTTTCGTTTTGCCAAGAAATACGATATTAAACTAAAAACAGTGCTATTTCCAGTTAACGCAGATGAAGCCGAAAAAGTTCGAAAACTAGAATACTGCTATACCGATATGAAAAAAGGTATTTTAACCGAGCCTGATGAATTCTCTGGCCAGGTTGCAGGGCAATCACGAGAACGTATAGCCAAGTATCTAGAAGATAACCAGCTGGCAACTTCACATGTTAGTTATAAAATTCGGGATTGGTTGATTAGCCGACAACGATACTGGGGTGCGCCTATTCCAATTATTCA
>CAZBSC010000025.1:7555-10395 GCA_964494845.1 uncultured Candidatus Saccharibacteria bacterium
GAGTTTTGGTTGCCGGTCGATGATTATATCGGTGGCGCAGAGCATGCTGTTATGCATCTTCTTTATGCGCGTTTCTGGACGAAAGTCATGTTTGACGAAGGTTTAATCAACTTCGAAGAGCCTTTTAAAACACTTCGCAATCACGGGATGATACTGGCGCCAGACGGTACAAAAATGAGCAAAAGCAAGGGCAATACTATCGAACCCGGAGGTTTAATTGATCAAGGTTATGGTGCAGATTCCATACGAATAATGGAGCTATTCTTGGGGCCGTGGAACCAGATGGCTAGCTGGTCCGTCGAAGGAATGGGCGGGGCTTTTCGCTTTTTGCAGCGTGTTTGGACTCTAGTTCTAGAGTTCCAAGAGTCGGCAGATCCAAAAGGTGCCAATAAAGACCTATTGGTGCTACAACATAAAACAACAGCGAAAGTAAGCAAAGATCTAGAAAACCTTGGTTTCAATACAGCGATTTCTGCGCTGATGGAATATGTTAATGAACTTTATAAAATAAAAGCAGAGGATAATTATTCATCCAAAGAATGGGAATCAGCAATAAAAACACTAGTCCAGCTTTTAGCGCCATTCGCACCACATATTACTGAAGAGTTGTGGAAAGCCTTAGGCAATAAAACATCGGTCCATGTTAGCGACTGGCCGATACATGACGATAAATATCTGGCTAGCAACACGACTAATATCGTGGTCCAGATTAACGGAAAAGTTCGTGCAAACATTAGTATGCCAATGGATAGCGCTGAATCTGATGTGGTCGAATCGGCCAAAGCTGAAGCCAAAGTCATGGGCTATCTAAAAGGTAATCAAATCAAAAAGACAATTTATATCAAAAACAAGCTACTGAGTTTTGTAATATAAAACCATATGTTGCAACAGAGGTAGTTTTGTGCTAGACTGGTGCTTAACGTTCAAAATAATTTAAGGAAGTAGTTATTATGGGTAAACCAAAAAAGAAGACAACACCCAGGCGAACCGGACAAAGGCGTAGCCACCTAGTAGTAAAACTTGCGCGCGCAGTCAACGCGAAATCGCCTGTTAAGGCATACACTACACGTAAAGAATCCGGAAAAAACGCCTAGTATTTGCACTGCAGGGCTAGTGATTCTAGGGTATAATAAAGACGTTGGGCACGACCCGCAAATTTTAGGAATTTAACAATATGGCATACAGCACTCATTTCACACTCCTATTTTGGGCTAAAAGCACTCAGCTTGATTCGCAGATGACGTTTTGCTCGTCAACATACAACTTGAATATGTTTTCTGACAAGAACATCACCTGCGAAAACAAGCCGAGCACGGTAGCTAATCCAAAAAGGAGTATGAGATGAGTGCTAATAGACACCTCGGTAGAATAGTTGCGCTGCAGACGTTGTTCGAGCAGGATTTTCGACTTGGCAGTAACGACAAGACATTCGATCTTGAAAAAGTGCTCGATCGGAACATAAAGCGTTACAGCAAAACACTTGATGACACCGTGTTCGTAACCGACATCGTCAATGGCATTAATGCTAAAAGTGAACATTTAGATTCAGTATTACAACCGCTGGCTCCAGAATGGCCGCTTGATCAAATTGCTAGAATGGACCGGATAGTTCTGCGTATTGGCGCCTATGAGCTGATGTATGAGAAGAAAACTCCAGCAAAGGTTGTCATTAACGAAGCAGTCGAGTTGGCAAAGGCCTTTGGCGGCGACAATTCCTCGAAATTTATTAATGGCGTTCTAGGAACACTACTGCGCCACCTCAATGGAGACACCACCCCGCGCCCAGAAAAGCCTAAAGAAAGTGATATTAAAGAAGATGAATAGACCAAAACCCATAAAAGGATTCAAGCGTTTTGCTCAACGACGTAGCCCGGCTATCAAGGAAGTTCTTCGCGAGCCTACTGCCGGTGGTGTGGTTTTCCGTAGAAATGAAAAAACTCAAGCAATTGAGATACTCTTGATCCAGGATGCAAAGGACCGTTGGACTATACCAAAAGGCCATATTGAAGAAGGCGAGACAGCCAAAGAAACAGCAGAACGCGAAATAAAAGAAGAGACGGGTTTGAGTAGTGTTCGTGTGTTAAATTGGCTGGGTAAAATTAACTTTCAATACAGGCGCCAACAAAGTTTGGTATTGATGACTACTGAAATATTTTTAGTTCATGCCGACAAAGATACCGATAAACTCGTCCCAGAGGAATGGATGAATGGCATAAAGTGGTTCCCGGCCAACGATGCTTTAGAAAAAATTGAATACGAAGATATTAGTAAAATTATTCTTTTAGGAATGAAAAAAATAAGGAATCTATCAGTCTAGTTATGCAAAATGTAGCTCCATACATTCAGTTCGCCCAAGATAAATTAGGCGTAACTTTTAAAGACATTAGTTTATTGGTCTTAGCATTTACGCACCGATCGTACGTTAACGAACACCGTAAAACCGTGCAAGAGCACAACGAACGTTTAGAGTTTTTGGGCGATGCAGTACTGGAGCTAGTCGTTACAGAATTTTTGTACAGTAATTACGAAGAGGCAGAGGGGATTTTGACCAATTGGCGTAGTAGCCTCGTCAGAACAGAGAGTATTGGTGACGCTGCAAAGCGTAGCGATTTTGAACCGTTACTACGTTTGAGCCGGGGTGAAAAACGTGGATCTGACAGGGCCAGAGCACAGATTTTAGCCAACACCTTTGAGGCGGTTGTTGGGGCGCTTTATTTGGACCAAGGCTACGAGGCTGCGAAGAACTTCATACACAGTAGTTTACTACCGACTTTCTCGGACATTTTAGAGTCGGGTTCCTGGATGGATGCCAAATCTCACTTGCAAGAAAAAGCTCAGGC
>CAZBSC010000026.1:0-9963 GCA_964494845.1 uncultured Candidatus Saccharibacteria bacterium
ATTCTTGAAAATCTGTTGATCCTTTGGCATGTTTTCCGCCGTTAATTATATTGCACATGGGTGTTGGTAAGGCCTGGCTAGCGTTACCAGAAATATCAGCGAAATGTTGGTATAGAGGTAGGTTTTTACTTTTTGCGGCCGCATTAGCGCAGGCTAGAGAGACAGCAAGCATCGCGTTAGCCCCAAGCCCAGACTTGTTCTCTGTACTGTCTAGCTGTTTCATGGTTTCATCTATTTCTGACTGATTGTCCGCATCTAGGCCTACAAGCGCCGGCGCTATTTTATCGGCAATATTTGACAAGGCTTTATTTACGCCTTTCCCTGAAAAAGCTTTTTCTCCATCACGTAGCTCTAGTGCTTCGCGCTCGCCGGTAGATGCTCCAGATGGTACAGCGGCTCGCCCCAACGTTCCGTCGTCCAGAATAACATCGGCCTCAACAGTCGGATAGCCCCTAGAATCGTAAATTTGTCGCGCGATTATTTGTTTAATTAACATGCTATTTATAATAGCAGTAAATTTGCGATTATGGCATAATTGAGCTAATGGCTAAAATTTGCATTTACCACGCTAGCGACCAAGACAAAGAAGACTTCGCTGAACTCGCGAAGAACAATGAAGTGAAGTTTATTGATGGCCCCCTAAATGCGCAGAACCACGACCCAGATGCGGAAATTGTCTCTGTTTTCGTGGGCTGCAGTGTTGACGACGATACTATAAAAGCCATGCCAAAACTAAAGTTTGTGGCTTGCCGGTCAACCGGTTATAACAACGTAGATTTAACAGAGACCGAAAAGAGCAAAATAGTTGTTTCTAATGTTCCGACATATGGCGAGCACACCGTTGCTGAATACACTATTGCGTTGATGCTGGCTTTATCAAGAAAGTTGGTAGAGGCGATAAACCAAGCTAGGGTGGGTGAGATTAATGCAAATCTTGTGCACGGTCACGACCTGCATGGCAAGACCTTGGGACTTATTGGTTTGGGAAGAATTGGGAAAAACGTTGCAACTCTGGGGAAAGCTTTTGGTATGCAAGTTGTTGGATATGACCCATCCCCAGACGAAAAATTTGCCAAAGACATTGGCATTCAGTACGTCTCGCTAGAGGAGCTTTTAAAAAACTCTGACGTAGTTAGTTTGCACGCGCCGTTTACTGGACATAACAAGCATCTAATCGATAAAGACCAATTGTCGTTAATGAAGCGAGGAAGTCTATTAATTAACACCTCTAGGGGCGAGTTATTGGATACGCTGGCACTAGTTGACGCATTGCAGTCAGGTCATTTGGGCGGGGCTGCCATAGACGTTATTGAGGACGAATCATTAATGGAAGTCGAAGAGGAAGAAATGTTGTTACGTAAGGGCAGGGCGCCTAAAAAAACTCTAGAAAACGCTATCGCTATAGATGTTCTGGGAAAAATGATGCATAACGTTATTATTACTAGCCACAATGCCTACAACACTCTTGAAGCTCTTCAGAGGATTAATAAAACCACGGCGGTAAATATCCAGGCTTATTTATCAGGAAAACCTCAGAATGTGGTCACAAAATGAGTAAAGTAGGCCAGTTGATTGTAGCAAGGCACGGTGAGTCCGAATGGAATGCCCTAGGAAAATGGACGGGCACAACAGATGTGCACCTAACTGCAAAAGGCTATCACGAAGCCGTATTACTAGGTTATAAAATTACGGACATTGCTGTTGATAAGGCTTATTGCTCGCAACAAATCAGGGCGTTAGAAACCCTAGAAGGCATGTTGGATGCATCAAGACAGTACGATGTTCCGTATGAAAGAACAGGGGCATTAAACGAGCGGGATTACGGTGACTTTACAGGAAAGAATAAATGGCAGGTCCAGAAAGAAGTTGGCGAAAAAGAGTTCGAGCGAATTCGTAGGGGGTGGGACCACCCGGTGACCAACGGCGAAACCCTAAAAATGGTTTATGAACGAGTCGTCCCTTTTTACAAGGGGACTGTTCTGCCGCAACTAATGGAAGGCAAAAATGTACTTCTGGTTGCGCACGGCAACTCTATTCGATCTCTCATGAAATACATCGAATCAATCTCCGATAAAGATATCAGCAACTTAGAAATGATGTTCGGAGACATAGTAATATATACGGTAGACAAAGAAGGCAAATCGGTCACTAAAAAAGTCCGAAAAATAGACACAACACCGCCACCAGCCTAACTATTTCTTGATTTCGTCAGGCAAAAAGCCTTTAGGGTGTTTGAACCCCGCTTCCCATTTGGTGCCTTTTTGATAACCTAGATCTTTCATCAGTTTTGTCGGGGCATTGCGCAGATGCAAAGGAACCGCGGCGTTCGGGTAGTCTTTTGCGAGTTTTGTAGCGTTGCCCATTGCATCTGCAACTTCGCGAGATTTTTTAGTTTTCGCCAATACTAATGCGCAATGATACAAGTTGTAACCACATTCTGGCATTCCGATTCGCTCGACTGCCATAAAAGTACTAACAGCCAGGTTTAACGCTGCAGGGGCGGCCATGCCGACATCTTCGCTGGCAAAAATAACCATTCTCCTGGCGATAAACTTTGGGTCTTCGCCGCCGTCCAACATGCGGGCCATATAATACAGAGCAGCTTCTGGGTCAGAACCGCGCATACTTTTTATAAATGCACTAATCAGGTTGTAATGATATTCACCACTTTTGTCATATCCTGGCAGTGTACGTTGGGAAGCAGTTTTTACGGTGTCGATCGTCACTTTTCCGTTAGTCAGTTGCAAAGATAGCTCTAAATTGCCGATTGCTACGCGGGCATCGCCGTTCGATAGTTCTACTAAATAATCTAACGCTTTTTTATCGACTCGTTTTGTGGCTTTTTCTATCTGTAAGGCACGTTTTAGAATCGCGAAAATGTCTTTTTTAGAATGGGGCTCGAGTACCAGCACTCGGCTACGTGAAAGCAGGGGAGTAATGACTTCAAAACTTGGATTTTCAGTTGTTGCACCTATCAGCGTAATAAGGCCACTCTCGACATGTGGCAAAAAAGCATCCTGTTGTGACTTGTTGAATCGGTGAATTTCGTCCACGAACAGTACTGTTTGTATCTGAAGACGTCTGTTTTCTTCTGCCCTCTTGATTATTGATTTTATGTCTGCAATTCCAGAGGTCACGGCTGAGATTTCCTTGTAGTCTGCGCCTGTTTCTCGGGCAATAATGCGTGCTAGTGTCGTCTTTCCACTGCCTGGCGGCCCCCATAAAATCAATGAAACTGGTTTTTTGCTCTTAATAATTTCCCGTACTATCTCTCCGTCTCCCAATAGATGTGTCTGACCGATGACATCGTCTAGCGTCTCTGGACGTAATTTATCCGCTAAAGGCCTCTGCTCCATGGATTCAGTATATCAGGGAAGAAATGATTGCACCGTTAGCTTGCTTATGCTATAATAATCAAGAAGGTAGACGCCTATCGGGGCGTTTTTTAAATTAAATAACTTATGAGTACACAAGACCCTAGCAAAATTCGAAACGTGGCTATCATCGCCCACGTTGACCACGGCAAGACCACTCTAGTAGACGGCCTATTAAAGCAGTCCAAAACTTTTCGTGATAATCAGGCTGAAATGACCCAAGATTTAATCATGGACAGCGGTGATCAGGAAAAAGAACGTGGCATAACAATTACAGCCAAAGTCACCGCCGTACAGCACGACGACTTTCGAATTAATATTATTGACACCCCAGGACACGCTGACTTTAGCGGCGAGGTAGAGCGAACACTAAACCTTGCTGACGGTTGTTTATTAATTGTTGATGCGCAGGAAGGCCCTATGCCTCAGACCAAGTTCGTACTTACAAAAGCCCTGGCGCAAGGCCTGAAACCAATTGTAGTTATCAACAAAATCGACAAACAGGGAAGCAGGATTGCGCAAGTTGAGGACGAGCTAGCCGATTTATTTCTAGAACTTGCCATCCACGAGGACCAACTACATTATCCTGTATATTACGCTGTTGGACGAGCAGGAAAAGCGTGGGAACAACCACCTGCTGATTTTGAAGCGGACGGTGACCTAGAAGTAATATTCCAGGCAATTATGGAGCACATACCTGCACCTGTGGCAGAACTGGACAAGCCCTTTCAAATGCTAGTAACGGCTTTGGCTTGGGATACTTTCAAAGGGAAATATGCAATCGGACGAATAACCAGGGGCCGGATTAAAGCTGGTGATCAGGTTAGTTTATGCAAAAAAGATGGGTCTATAGTAAAAGCCAAAGTTGACCTGGTGTACATGAGTCACGGTGTAAGCAAATTCGAAGTACCAGAAGGTGTCGCTGGGGATATTGTTCAGCTAACAGGTGTCGGTGACGCACAGATAGGCGAGACAGTTGCAGACGTAAACGACCCCGAAGCACTACCAGTACTAGAGGTAGAGGCGCCAACGCTCAAGATATACCTGGGACCGAACACAAGCCCATTTAAAGGCACAGAGGGTGAATTTAGCACTAGTCGCCAGATAGCAGAAAGACTAAATAAAGAGCTAGAGACGAATGTGGGCCTACGTGTTGAAGAAGAAGGGATTGGGTTTGGAGTATCCGGGCGTGGCGAACTACACCTATCAGTGTTGATTGAAACCATGCGACGTGAAGGCTTCGAATTCGAAGTTGGTCGCCCGCAGGTAGTTACAAAAGACAACAATGGAGTTATCGAAGAACCGATAGAAGAGCTAAACATCGAAGTCCCGGCCGAATACGTTGGCGCCGTACAGATGGAACTGGGCAAGCGCAAAGCAGTGCTTCAGGAACAATTTGCTTCTCCAAAGGGTGTAACAAAACTAGTCTATGACCTTCCTACCCGAGCACTGATTGGCCTACGCAATATACTTATGACTAATACTAAAGGCACGATAGTGATGCACAGCCAGGTGACCGGCTATCAACCACAAGGACAGGCGCTAGAGCAACTACGTAACGGGGCCTTAATTGCATATGAAGCGGGTGTAACCACGCCATATTCATTGCAAACTGCTGAGGAGCGCGGGGTTGTGTTCGTTGGTCCAGCTATAAAAGTATATGCGGGGCAGATTATTGGCCTAAATAAACGTAACGAAGATCTAGAAATCAACGTATGTAAAGCAAAGCACCTAACCAATATGCGAAGCTCGTCCAGTGATGGAGTCGTTCAGCTTACGCCCCCAACTATACTTAGTCTAGAGCAGTGCATAGACTTTATAGAGAACGACGAGCTACTAGAAGTTACGCCAAAAAATCTACGTTTACGAAAGCGCGAGCTTGACCAAAACAAACGAAAACGTCTACAAAAGTAAGCCGACAGTTTTAAAAATACCACTATTTACTAAAGCGTTTGCATTATGCTGATTTAGTTAGTACAGTATTTATATCATTAAAAAATAGACAAAGGAATCAATTTTATGGATCCAAATAACCCATCAGTTAACCCAACCCCAGACCCTAGTCTGCCATCAATGCCACCGCTAGAACCAGCAGTTCCGCAAATGCCGGACCCAGGTATGCCAGCACCTATGCCAGCGCCAGCAGACCCGGGCATGCCACCCGCAATGCCACCGCAAGAGCCTACTGTGCCACCAATGCCTGACCCAGGTATGCCTCCTGTTGCCCCAGCTCCAGAGCCATACATGCCGCCAAGTGAGCCAACTAGCCCCAGCATGCCTCCAACCCCAGAAAGCACTATGCCATCAGATGACTCTGCAGCCCCAGCTGCCCCACCATCTGACGATCTGACCGTTCCGCCTGCCCCAGCAATGTAGTACCGACGCCGACTTAGTCGTTAACACCCGTGTTTACACAAAACGCGGGTTTTTAAATAAGAAAAAACAAACATAAGAAACATGGTTGTAATAATTAAATTCAATAGATATACTAATAACCATAAGAAACTTTAGAAAAGGTTTAAGAGGGGAGTTAAGAGAAAAATGACTAAAAAATTTTTAAGTTTGTTTAGTTTAGCATTGATGACGGGGTTATTGTTATTGAATCCTTTATCGGTAAGTGCTGCCGTAGTTAATGAAGTAATGACACCGCCAGCAACTTGGGGGGCGCCTACGGGACCAGTCTTGTCGTTGATTGATGCGGGTGGTGAGGCTACTAGTCTAACCCAGACAGATACAACCGTAGCTCTTCGCAACGCACCTAGCCTAAGTTTTAACCCTGGGCTTAATGCATTGATTTTGGGTGGCGGTACGGACGACACGGTTCACGAAGCTGGAGCATTTGCGATTAGTTCTGATGAAACAACATGCCCTGACGACACCCCAGTTACAATAACTGTTGGTCCGTCCGTTTCTACGATAGTGGATATGGATGGCACGATTCCAAATCCATCAGATAATAACTCGTCCCATGCTCTATTTGATCTATCTGGCCCATCTACTCCATACCTATCTGTCAGTGACAATAATAGTATCGGAGATGTTTTTAATCATCCTGGTGGATCTTATACTACAACTTTTGGAAATCTGGACAATATGTTTATGATTGCAAATGTGGAGGTGGTTGAATCGGCTATCACTAACGCTCCAAATGGTTCAGAGGCAAGTACAACAGAGTCAATACCATCAATTACTTTAAGCTACAATGATGCTGGTTGCCCTCCGGCCGCTCCAAGTGTGTCTAATGACGAGGTGGCTAGGACGATTGTGTCGCCAGACACGGCATCTGGCGCAGTGGTCGTTGCGGGATCTAGTTACGGAGCGTCCGACGCTAACGGTGACGATCTGACATATAGTATTACTGACGGTAATGATGAAGGTTATTTTACTATTGATCCTGATAGTGGAGATATATCAACCACCAGAGCAAATGTACCTGTAGGAACATACGAAATGACCGTGGTTGTTGATGATGGTAATGGCGGGACGGTTGAGGTCACAGTTACTATAACCGTTACTGATTCTGGCGAAGTTTTAGCCGATACCGGCGAAAATTACTACCTTTATATAGCGATTGGCGGTGGACTTTTATTAGGATCTACTATTGCGATTAAGAAAAAATTCCTAAGATAGACTATTCTTAAGTTTTTGATTTTATTGCTGTTATTAATCGTAAATTGCATAAGACATTAACTCTATCTTTTTGATAAACTGTTAAAGGTTAATTTGTGCGAGAGTTAATGTTGGCCAAAAGAAAGAGATTCGAATTGGGGCAATTATTTAAGAAATTTATCGTTATTAATGGTGTTGGGTTGTTTTCGCTGTCGATATTGGTGCCTATCTTCTTTTCGGTGTCTGTTCGAGCAGATATTTCATCTGGGCTTTCAGCTCACTATTCTTTTGATGACATAAGCGGAGCGACCTCGCCTGACAGTTCTGGCAATCATTACGATGGGACAATCACTGGTGGCGCTTCTACTGTTAGTGGAGCGGTTGGTGATGCACTTAGTTTTGACGGAAGTGATGATACGGTTGATATACCACACCAACTAGTCACTAGCGAAACACCAGATTTTAGCTATAGTTTTTATTTTAAAGCTGACGCGGGTGGCGATGATACGCAGTATTTACTATCTCAAGCTAGTAGTGGCACGAATAATAATGATTGTTTCAGCGTTGCATACGATAACGTAGCTCAATCGCTTAAAGTATTGACGACCAACAACGGCAATAATGCAAAGATTACAAGCGACGTCGATGCTAGTAGTTGGACGCATATTGTTGTGACCAACTCTAACACAACCAACCAGTCAAAATTATACATTAATGGGGTGCCAAAAACCGGCAATGCCATGTCTTGCTCCCAAGATCTGGGTGCGCAATTTTTGTTGGGTCGTTCACCGTGGGCAGGGTATAATCAGCAGCTAAAAGGATCATTAGACGAAGTTCGTGTATATAGTCGAATACTTAGCGATCAAGATATTCATACACTGGCTACTGAAGGCAACACTAATACTATTTCTATTTCAGCGCCTCCGGAGGGGGCGACAGTCGGAGGAATAGTTTCTTTCGAATCTACAGCTACAGGCTCCCCGAGCGTAAGTTCTGTCCAATATTATGCAAATGGCGAGGAGGTTGGTTCATCAGTATCACCTAGTCCATTTGCGCAAACTTGGGATACAACAGCTATCGATCAGGGGGAATATCAGCTAGTTGCGGTGGGCACAGATAGTAACGGAGACAAAATATCTTCGAAAGTAGTAAATGTTGAGGTGGATAATGCACCTCTGGCGAGGATGTACAACGTTCGAAGTAGATCTATTTCGTCAGCTACGGTTTTTTGGGTTACGGATGAGCCAACGACCACTCAGTTGAGCTATGGTACGACAGCCTCCTACGGCAACCAGACTACACTGGACTCCACGCTATCGTACTATCACAGCCAGACGCTCTCGGGCCTTATTCCTGGGACCACCTATCATTATCAGATTGATTCGACAGATAATAACGACAACCCTATAGCGCCTGATGACAAAACTTTTACAACTATTGATGATGCCCCGGGTAGTGAATGGCATGTTTCGACCACTGGTTCAGTGGATGGCGATGGTAGTATCGACAACCCTTGGGATTTGGCTAGTACATTAGCTCATCAGCCGGCCAGTGTCCAGCCCGGAGATACTATTTGGGTACATGGTGGGACATACTCCGGATATTTTTATAGCACTTTGACTGGTACTGAAAAGGCTCCGATCATTGTCAGAAATTATGATAACGAGAGGGTAATCATCGATGGTGGAACAGGATCAGACCCAGGACATTTTGTTGGACAAACTGCTTTTTATGTTGGTGGATCTGATGCTTGGTATTGGGGCCTAGAAATTACTAGCTCGAGTAATACCAGAACAGTCTCAGAGGCGGGTTCGGCACCAACTGATCTCGAGAGGGCGTATGGATTTTACATCGAAGGGCCGAGGACTAGATTTATTAATAACGTGGTTCATGATACTGCTCAGGGTTTTGGTTTTTGGTCATCTGCCGTCGATGCTGAACTGTATGGCAACATTGATTATTACAATGGGTGGGAGGGGCCTGACCGTGGCCATGGACATGGTATTTATGTACAAAATAACAGTGGTTTTAAATACATCGCTAATAATATTGTTTTTAAAAACTATGGGTGGGGGCTTCATGCATACACTCAGAGTGGGAATATCAATAACATAATGACCGACGGAAACACTTTTTTTGAAAGTGGCGTTCTCTCTGATGCCGGTAGAACGTTAAATATGCTACATGGGGGTTATAGAGTTGCTGAGAATCCAATGATCTTTAATAACTCAACATATATGCCACAATCTTCGGGGGCAGCCTTAGGTTTGGGTTATGTAGAGGGCTGTAATTACGCAACCGTAGCTAATAATTATTTCGTAGGCCAAAGTGCTGCTGACGTTAGTAATTCTTGTCCGCACACTATGATTTCTGGGAACTTGTTTTATGGCACGGTGCCGGGAGGCTTGTCGACGGATCAGCCAGATAATACTTTTACGGTATCTGCACCAGAGAATAATGTCAGCATAGTTAGGCAAAATGAATACGAACCAGATAAGGGCACAATCACTATCTACAATTGGGAAGATTTGGACAATGTTAGCATCGATGCCTCGGAAATTTTGGTGGAAGGCGATACCTACAAAATAATTGATGCTCAAAATTATTTTGGTGATCCAATAGCAACTGGTACATACAACGGGACGAGTTTAAGTGTCCCCATGACTTCAACGGATGTAGCAGAGTTAAAAGGGAACGATGTTCCAGTTCAACCAGAGCATACAGGTAAGGAGTTCGGTTCGTTCATTTTAGTAAAAACAGGCCACGTAGTTTCCGAGCCTACCCCAGATGATGATACAGACGAAGATACAGATGTGGGGGGATCGGATTCAAACGGAGCTAAAAGCGGAGTCGCCCAAACAATTACTAACGGCTTTAGCAATACTTTATTCAGCAGTAACATTGATGTAGCAACGCGAGAATCTCAGCAGTCGAAAGAAGATAACGACAGCCAAAAGGACGAAAATAAAGTTTCGCGATT
>CAZBSC010000027.1:0-9704 GCA_964494845.1 uncultured Candidatus Saccharibacteria bacterium
TAGCCTTTGTCGACTGATTTAACGGACTCTTTGGCGGTGTTATGAGAAGATGTTTGGACATCAGATGTAGCGGATTGGCCAGCATCCGAATGCAGGCTAGGAATGTTAGATTTTAAATCGTTAGAATGACTAGAACCCACATATGGACCCGGTATTAATGACTGGTCGTCCTTTGCTTCGTGGCGGCGCTCGTAGTAGGTTTCTACTGCTATGCCGCGTTCGGCAGCTGCCGCTGTTTGTTCTAGGACCAGCCTTGAATCCATTTCGGCACTCGTTTGCTGCTCTACTTTGGTGATTTTAGTAATCACATCTGTTGTAGGAGTGTTTTTCTCGGGCTTCCTTTCAGGAGCCTTTTCTGATGAAACCGTTTTCTCAGGTACGATTTCCCTTTCCGCGCGAGCAACAACACGACTATCGACGACTTCTGGCTTTTTGTCTACATTATTCACTGTTGATCGCATTCGCTCGGCCTGACGCTTGTGCGCTTCCCTCTCTAGATCCTGTTGGTTTTCCTGAAGTTTTTCCTGGTGCTTGACCTGTTCTTTGCCTTTTTTTTCTAGATCCCTGATGTCTGCTTTTCGTTTTTTGTCGCGGTGGTGATCTATTCTCTCAGCACCAGCAAACGCTAGCAAGGAGTAAGCGGCTGCTTCACGCCTAGTGGCATACCGTGGATGAACCGTCTCGTACGATGCTGGCGTAGGTGTAGGCACGGCATTTGGGTTTGGCTGGAGATTATTAGGGACTATAGGGCTATTTACTAGTTGCTGGTGACGAGTGCTAACTGGGGCAGCTAGTGACATATTCGCAGCAGTTTTACCGTGTTTTACAGGGGCTGAATCACTGTCATCATCCTCATGCTCGGGGGTTGATAATGCCTCAATTGGGTTGATATTCTCTACTGTTTCAGGATCAGCAGTGTCTGAAGGCATAGCTTCTAAAGTATTTACGGCATCTGCAGCAACGGTCTCTGCTCCCTGTGTTGGAGTTTCTGTATCTGGGAGCTGGTCTGACAATGTTTTTTCTCTAGTTGAGCCCAATTCTATACCTGGGAATAAAAATGGTGTATGCTCTGCAGCTGCCCCGGGGACCTCTTCACTGTTCTCTACCGATGCAATAGACGGAAAAATCTTGGAGAATGCATTTTTTATACGTGATTTTTTCTTTTTTTCTGGCTTGTCGCCGTCGTACTCTTCTGAGCCTTTGTCATCACCACGTAGTCTATCGAATAGATCACGCATCTTGTCAGCCACGCGACTAGATTGTTCGCTAAAATCCAGTGGATTTTCTGGGCCTTTATCTTCTTCACCTTTTTTGGTGGTCTCTTGTGGTTTCGGACTGCCTTCCATAATTTGCCTACCCTTATAGCGTGCGTATTACTTCTTCACGGGTGAATGCCTCTATGCGATCACCCTCTTCAAGTTCTAGTTTTGAAGTTGTCTTTATCTGCAAACCACACATTTCACCGGTTACTACATCTTTAACTTCTTGAGGGCCTTTTTTGAGAGCCGTTAGTTCAGCCTCGCCAAGTACCGCATCACCCCTGGAAATTCTTAGTAATGCCGGCATTGCTAGCTTGCCCTTGGTTACTTCTCCACCACAGATAATTTCAGTTTTAGTAGTCTTGAAGATGCCCTTTACTATCAGGCGCCCAACCTCTTTTTCGACAATTTCAGGTGCTAGGAGTTTGCTTAGTTCTTGCTTGGCATCCTCTATTAGTTCATAGATTATCTTATACAGTTTTGTTGGGACTTTATCTCTGGCAATTTGTCTTTTGACTGCTGTGGTCATGTCGACGTTAAATCCATAGATAATGGCACCACTAGTGTGGGCCATGTGGGCGTCATTCTCATTAATCGCTCCTACACCAGAACCTACTACTCGGATCGCGACTTCTTCATTATCCAGGGTTTTAAGGCTATCAATTACAGAGGTAAGTGAACCCTTAACATCCGCCTTTATCAGAACTGGCAGTTCGCGGACATTGATGTCGCGGTTAATTTTGCGCATTAGTTCGCTACTGGTATTAACTCCTGATTTTGTTTCGCTACTGTGGGCTCGTTCTGACTGGTTAACTAGATTTTTAGCTTCTTTTTCGGTCGCCACAGCGGTAAATTCGTCACCAAATTCTGGTAAATTTTTGAAACCTGTTATTACCACTGGGGTTGACGGGCCAGCATCATCAATTGGTATTCGTAAGGTGTTCTCCAGATTTTTTACTTTGCCATACGTTGTACCCGTAACAACGAACTGACCTTTTTTGAGTACGCCTGCGTCAATCAAGGCAACCCCTAGCGGTCCGCGCCCCTGCTCCATATGTGCCTCAATAATTAGCCCTCTGGCGGGTACGTCTATGTCAGCTTTTAGCTCTTCTACGTCTGCCACTAGCAGTACCATGTCTAACAGTTCCGGAATACCTTCTTTTGTTTTAGCAGAGACCGGCAAAACAACTGTTTCCCCGCCCCACTCTTCGATTAACAAATTGTGCTCTGTTAGCTGTTGTTTTACGTGGTTTATGTTGGCATCAGGTTTATCGATTTTGTTGATGGCCACGATGATTTTAACCCCTGCTTTTTCGGCGAAGCGGATGGCTTCTATAGTCTGGGGTTTTATACCGTCGTCAGCAGCCACAACTATAATAACCACATCTGTTAATTGAGCACCGTGCTCACGCAATGCCGCGAAAGCCTCGTGCCCGGGCGTATCTAGGAACGTAATCAGGCGTTTATTGTGCGTTATCTGGTAGGCTGAAATATGCTGCGTAATACCGCCAGCTTCGCCAGCAACAACATCAGCACCCCTGATAGCATCCAGCAATGATGTCTTGCCGTGATCAACATGGCCCATAACGGCTACTACTGGAGGACGCGAAACTGCATTATCTCCAGATTGTTTTCTAGTTAGCCTGGATGACGTTACTTCTTCTGTCTGTTTTTTGGCCAGTTCTACCTCTAGGTTTAACTCGCTAACAATTATCTGGGCCGTATCAAAGTCTATGCGCTCGTTAACAGTGGCCATAATACCGTTCTTGAACAACTCTGCAACTAGCTTAACCACAGGTATAGAAAGTTTGTCGGCAAGCGCTCCAACAGTGATGTTGTCTTCGATTTCAATTATTGAACTCATTCGCTAGCCTCCTTTCTACTCGGTTACTTCGCGCATGACTTAGGGCGTTTACCTAGTCGTTAACTCTTGTCTTTGAGACTCAAAGCTATCTTTCGAGCATCTGTGTCGACATCGATAATCTTGAACTTCTTAACTTCGTTTAATTGGAAAAGTTTTTCTGGGTCAATACTGTCGTCATCGCTCATTTCGGATACGTGCACTAGTGCTTCTACTGATGGACTCAGTTGCACGAAGGCACCAAATGGAGTTATGCGAGTAATTTTGCCCTCCACGGTGTCGCCTTTTTTGAAGGCCTTAACTTCGTGCAACCATGGGTCTTCTTGCATTTGCTTGAGGCTAAGAGAGAGTCTATCTTTGTCGATAGCAATAATCTTGGCTTCTACTTCTTGGCCAACCTTTAGATATTTGCTAGGGTCTTCGACACGCTCCCATGAGATCTCACTGATGTGAATTAGGCCTTCGATGCCATTGACATTTACGAATGCACCGAAGTCTATAACACCGGTAATAACACCCTTTACGCTATCGCCAGCCTTAAGCGCAGAGAAACGATCTTTTAGTTCGTCTTTGACGGCTTCTTTCTCTGATACGATCAATTTGTTGTCTTTCTTGCTGACATCTAAAACGCGCACTTTCATTGGCTTGTTAGAAAGTGCATTTAATTTCTGGAGAATTTCGTCTTTGTCCGCCCCTGATACTCGTGGATAATGACCCGCCGCTAGTTGAGAAACTGGCAAAAATCCCCTGATTCCCTCAACTTCGATCAATAATCCGCCACGATTAGCATCGTAAGGATAAATCTCAATAATCTCTTGGGCCTCAAGCAAGCGCTGTAATTCGTCCCAACCCTTGTCTTTGGCGGCCCTGCGCATACTAAGTAGCGCATAGCCATCGTCAGTGTCAGCTTCTACGATGCTAACAGTTACGGTAGCTCCCTTTTCTAGAGTTTGGCCACCGGCGATTTCTCGACGCGATACCAGCCCAATACCGTAGGCTCCTAAATCAACCCATATTTCATTCTTTTTAACTTCTGTGATTACGCCCTCGATCACGTCACCAGATTTTAATTCCTTAATTTCTGTGGACGCTAAAAGCTCATCCATTGTTAGTTCTTTCGACATTATAAAATGCCTCCTTATCAATACTGCGGTAACCCTTGGGTTATTTTTCCGTTCAGTCTTGGAGATTATTATATCTGTTGTCATCTGTAAAGTAAAGCAGTATGAATGCTATGGTTTCTGCTACAATTATTCCAGATTATGTGGAAGGTAACTCAGGGGGCAAAATGTATTTGGGAATAGATATAGGCGCGACAAAAACTCTGTTGGCTGTTTTCACTAAAAATGGCGAAATCAAACAATCAGTCAAGCTGAAAACGCCTCATAACTATAGTCAATTTTTAGATGTGCTAACAGAAGGTATTCACTCACTCGATGAAAAAGATTTTGCTGCAATTGGCTTAGCTATTCCGGGCGTTGTAGACAGAGAAAACGGTGTGGGAATAGCATTCGGGAACCTCCCCTGGAAAAACGTTCATTTAGCTAGCTATTTGGAAAAGCTGATGAATACCCCCGTTTTAATGGAAAACGATTCAAAATTAGCGGCACTATCTGAAGCGATACTTATCAAGGATGATTACAGAAAAGTACTTTACGTGACTATTAGTACCGGAATAAGCGCAGGACTTATCGTAGATGGTGTTATTGACCCAGAACTAGCCGATAGCGAAAGCGGTCATATGTTACTGGAGCATAAGGGTCACTTAACAAAATGGCAGGACTTTGCTTCGGGGAAAGCTATCTTTAAAAGATATGGCAAACTGGCCAGTGAGATTACTGACCAAGCAGAATGGAAAGTTATTGCCCATGATATTGCCCTAGGGCTGATAGATTTAATTGCCGTGCTTCAACCTGAGGTGATTATTTTGGGAGGCGGTGTTGGGGCAAATTTTTCAAAGTTCAAAGAGCCCCTTATAAAACAATTAAAAAAATACGAGATGCCGTTGGTGCCCATACCCCCTGTCCGCATGGCTAAAAGGCCCGAAGAGGCAGTTATCTTCGGTTGTTACGAGCTACTGAAGGCACATTATGGATAGTTTGCTCTCAAAACTGCAAAAATCTTTTCCCGACCTTTTGTTCAGCCCCGGTGATGAGTTTTGTTGGTCGCCAAAAATAGGAACAATTATCTATAAGAATGGCGGCGAGCAGTCCCACGTTTCGGCTTGGTCACTACTTCACGAAGTTGGCCATGCCCTGCTGGGTCATCATAATTATAAATCCGATCTTCAGTTGCTAGAGATGGAAAGTCAGGCTTGGGAAAAAGCTCAAGAAATTAGTGCAAAATTTGGCGAGCATATAGATCCTAATCATATAGAGGATTGCATGGACACTTACCGTGATTGGCTGCACCAACGAAGTGCCTGCCCAAACTGCACTACTCGCAGTCTGCAACAAGACTCGCGCAACTATCGTTGTTTTAACTGTGGCCAGACCTGGAGTGTATCGAGTTCTCGTTTTTGTCGACCATATCGGCGAAAAGAAATTGAAAATAAAAAATCGCCCCAGAAGAAGTCCTCTGAAGCGACCTTTGCGTAAAACGACTCTCTAAAACTTATCAGGATTAGTAGAGTACGCGGAGACAGTGAGTATCGCAGCGAGCCGTACAAAAAGTACGGTGAGCGAGAAACGGAGCTAGGTGACAAAATAATCTGCTAATAGTAAAGAAAAAAGCCACTTGGCTTGACCAAGTGACTTCTTCTTTACGCCTGATAGGTTTTAGGCAGTTTTTTTAGTTCGGCGTGAAATACGTCCGCCTTTGGCACCAGCAAGTCGAGCTAGCTCGCGGTTTGCGAAAAACCCGCCAGTTTTACCTTTTTTGCCGCCCATAGCACCGATTTTTGCATAAAAATCTGCACCGTATTTAGTTTTGTTTGTTGAAGCAGCTGCTTTGCCGCCAGTTTTAGTTCCAGCCATTTTGTTAGCCTCCCTGTTGGTTGATATATCCCACATCACTTTCGAAGATATAAAAAAGGCCGCCTGACAAAATTGTCAAACGACCCTCTATTCCACCTTCGGAATTGCGCTTATGATAGCACTATATATTGCTTATGTCAACAATATCATGTAGAATATTCTGATTATGTTTAGTCATAAAAAGTTAGAGCTAGTTACTTTCCCTTTTAAGACAATTCCAAGTAGCGCCACCGCTCCTCTCGTAGAGACCGACATGGTTCTTTCTGGTCGCTCAAGAGGTGCAGCAAAATTCGTTTCTTCTAGACATCTAAAAGTCGTGAAACTCCCGAGAGAAATGGCCCGCAATTACCCGCTCGCATTACAGGCCGTAGAGCAAGATCCAAGAGCCGATTGCTACTCTTTTGCTCACCTACTATTAGGTCTTGAGTACGAGCAACCTTTAAGCCGGGGTCGCACTACACCTGCCTATAGGCCAGGCGACTGGGAATTCCACAGAACTGACTCTGAAGAACTAGAACTATACAGACCCGGAACTTGTTTTGCGTATGGGCCAACAGAAACCGCTTTCACGCCTGGGCATTGGGCCATTGCTTGTGGTAGAGGCAGAGTTTTGCAATGCCTTGGAGCCGGTGACCCTATCGCAATCACTTCTGTTGAGGCCCCGGCTACGTTTCACAATAATCCTGTGATTGTAACGGCATCCCCCGTAAGGTAAATCTCTCCAAAATGTATACTTATAGTCGTTAAATCATGTGCTCTTTTGCTATATAATTTAACTATGTCGTTTCAAGCTTATATTGACAATGTAAAGGTCAAAACTGGCAAAAGCCCGGAGGAACTGAAGAATGCAGCTGAAAAAGCTGGAGTGTATAGAAGTGATATGAAAGCTGGTGATCTGGTAAAGTTCCTCAAGGACGAGTTTGGCCTGGGGCATGGGCATACAATGGCTATTTGGGCAGTTTTCAAGCAAGAAGGTTGGGTTGATAAATGAAAAGTACGAATACAGATATCAAGACAATCGACGAGTTTATCAGTAACTATCCTGAGAATGTTCAAGGAATACTCCAAAAAATACGCCAAACTATCCACGGAGTGACGCCAGAGGCCAAAGAAAAGATTAGTTACGGCATCCCTACCTTTACGCTCAAAGGTAATTTGGTTCATTTCAGCGCTTATGAGCATCACATTGGCTTTTACCCTGGCGCAGGCGCTATCGTAGCGTTCAAAGACGATTTGAAGGCTTACAACACTTCTAAAGGCACTGTTCAGTTCCCGCTTGACCAACCAATACCCTACGATCTAATCAAAAAAATTACAAAATACTGTGTACAGAAGAAGTTATAAAAGTAAAAGTAGCAACACTAAATTGTTTTCTTCACAACATCCACCCCTGTTTTGAGTTTTCATTTCTTTGTGTTTTAATTCTTACCAATGAAACGACCCGATGCATTACCTTATGAGCCAATTGAATTGGCTAGCACCGTTGAAGGTTTTGTTGATTGTACACGCCAATTAGATGGTCTAGTCGCACCCGCGTTTGCATCAGTACCTATACTAGACTCAGCAAACGGTGACAAAATTTCCCTAGATGATGCTATCGATGAAGCTGGTTTAAGATACGATCCATATCTAGGTTTTAATGCCGTGGCCGACACTTTACGTGCAAGAGTTAGGGCACATTTGGGTATCTTGATGGAGGGGACATTCCATATTGACGAACAAAGCTCTGATACCTACAGATTAAGAGAACACTCTTCTGAACTGCCATATATTGCGATATTTGCTACCCCTGTTACTGAGAACACAGGTGAAATAAACCTCCACGAAGAACAAATCAGACTCTGGCACGGAGAGGCAGATCCATCAATTTGGGCAGATGTCCGAACTCATGTATGGCTTCCTGGTGTTAAAACTTATTTTAGAGCGCATGGACCAAATGGTACATTTCATGATTTTCAGCCGACATCTGGAGCTAGGCGTCAAATATCTGTAGAAGTACTATCAAAAACTGCAGATAGGGTGAAGCCGCCAGCATAAAAGACATAAAAACCCTCCAAATCGAATTCAAAACGAGCAATTTTTGGGATAGGAGGAAAATTCGGATTCATTCCGAGTTTTCTGACCAAGCTTCAGGGGAGAACATCCGGAACGGACGGATTTATTCCGCCGTCCCGCGCGTTAGGAGGGGATGTTCCCCTCCTAAAAGCGAAAAGCCACCCCTAAAGGTGGCTTGAGCGCATAAATCGGCACCGTGACAAAACCCCACAAAACAAATTTTGTGGGGACCCCAGAATTTTCCGCATTGGGAAAATAGCAAGCTGAAGTATAAAAAAAGACCTCCGTTAAGGAGGTCGTTTTTTATAAATCGGCACCGTGCTATTTTCCCAGGCTTTGATTGGCCAAGTATTGTAACCGCTGCTGGGCTTAACTGCTGTGTTCGGGATGGGAACAGGTGTTTCCCCAGCGCTATGGGCACCGATTTCAGCATTTGTACCAAGCTGCCTGCCAACAAAACAAGTTTGTTGCGCCGCAGCTCTCTTGGCGCATCACATTGTCGGTTTACGCTCACTTTTAACCTCGTCGTACATAAAGTACGCCTCTGTTAAAAGCTCACGACCTCCGCGTGCTGCATCCAAGTACAAACCCTGAAATTCTTCTTCACTTCCAGAGTTGTTGCTGTAGTCGATGTCCATACTGGTGCTTCTTGGGGTAAAGTATCTTTTTAACAAACGACATTTAGTATCTTTGATGTATGATTTACACCAATAACTAGTCAAATTGCACTTTTTACTATGAAACTACTCGCAAGCGAGCAATTTCATAGCTCATAAAAAGTCAATGGGGCGATTAGTACGCGTTAGCTCAATACATTACTGCACTTTCACCTTGCGCCTATCAACGTGATCGTCTATCACGGCCCTCATAGGGAAATCTAATCTTGAAGGAGGCTTCGCGCTTAATATGCTTTCAGCGCTTATCCTTTCCGCACATAGCTACCCAACAATGCTCTTGGTAGAACAATTGGCACACCAGAGGTGCGTTCAACCCGGTCCTCTCGTACTAGGGTCAACTCTTCTCAAATTTCCTTGCGTCCACAGCGGATATAAACCGAACTGTCTCACGACGTTCTGAACCCAGCTCACGTACCACTTTAATCGGCGAACAGCCGAACCCTTGGAAGGTGCTCCCCCTCCAGGATGTGATGAGCCGACATCGAGGTGCCAAACAGCGCCGTCTATGTGAACTATTGGGCGCTATAAGCCTGTTATCCCCGGCGTAACTTTTATCCGTTTGCGTCACCGATCCCACGTTCATTGCCCAGCACTGAATGCACCACTTGTTTCTTCTATTTTTTCTAAATCCAACCTACCTGAGTAGGATATGGTTTATAGAAGAGAATAGTAAGCCCTATGGGCTTGCTATTCGGTATTGCATTCAGTGCTGGGCAGGTGTGACGGGTCACTAACTCCCACTTTCGTGTCTGATTGGCTTGTAGGCCTCACAGTCAAGCTGGCTTATGCGTTTGCACTATCGATACGATTTCCATCCGTATCTAGCCAACCTTTGAACGCCTCCGCTACTCTTTAGGAGGCAACCGCCCCAGTTAAA
>CAZBSC010000028.1:0-9263 GCA_964494845.1 uncultured Candidatus Saccharibacteria bacterium
CCCAGATACAAATTTAATACTCTTTTTTGGGTTGTATTTATTAGGCTTGCTTGTATAGACATAGTTCATACAATCAGGAACAGTATATTCTTCGCCGCCGGGATCATAAGTTTTACGTCCAGTAACTATGGCTCCTGCATTTTTTGCTTCTTTAAAATACGCATCATCGTCATCAACCCAAGATGTGTCATCGTCCGCCCCAGCAATAAAACCATCTAGGGATATTGCATTGTACAAACTTACTTTCATCATAAAAAGAACCCACCACTTACAGTCACCAACTCGCCTGTCATTGCATCATTTTTTGCAACAAATAATACAGCGTCCGCAATTTCTGATGGCTTTATAAATCTACCAATTATATTTGGGGCCATCAGCTCTTTAAGTTTTGCCTCATCAAACTTATCGTAATATGGGGTTTTTGTTCTTCCAGGTGATACGGTGTTAATCAGTATTTTTGGGGCTTCTTGCTTGGCTAAAGTCTGCGTAAAATTAATGAGAGCCGCTTTTGCGGCACTATATGCTATGACACCTTGCCTTCCGCCGCGGATTTCCCCTAAGACTGAACTTATATTGATAATTTTCCCTAGGCCTTCTTGTTTTCTCATGATTTTTACTGCTTCTTGCGAACAAAGAACCGCCGAGAACAAGTTATCGTCAAATAATTGAACCCAATGATCGCGGGTCGTATCAGGTATAACACCTGCACTGTACGCACCGCCCGCAACATTCACCAACAAGTCTACAGATCCAAAAGTGTCCATTGTTTCTTTAAATAGTTGTTTGATTGCTGATTCTTTAGCTAAATCACCTTGAAATAATAAAGTTTTTGCACCTTTTTCTTGGGCAGACTTTTCTAGTTTCTTGGCTGCCGCTTCGTTTTTACGATAGCAGATTACAATATTAGGCTTCTGGTCTACGAAAGCTTCTATGATTGCAGATCCTATTCCGCTAGATCCACCAGTCACTACAATTGTTTTACCTTGAAATTTCATTTGTAAGTCCTTTCGTTATGGTGCCCATTCTTGGCGGGGGTTATCTGGGAAATCTTTGTTATTAAACATTACTATGTTTTTTGGAGTGAATTTATAAAATTGGTGCGGGTTTGTTCCGTTTTTTACGGCTTGCATAAATTCTGGGTCTTTTCCGTGCTTGTCTTGGTAAGCCTCAGCAACTGTATCGTCTAAGTCTCTACCAATAAGCTCCGCGACGCCCTCTAGCGATATTCCAATAACGTATGGCTCATCTGGTGTATTCTCGTGTACGAGTACAGTGATTGAAACTTTTGGGTTAGTTTTTATATCTTGCGAGTGCCGTCTTTCGGGTGTGCTAACCCAGTAAAAGTTCAGGTCGTCATCATGATAAAAATGAACTGTGCAGGCCCATGGCTGGTCATCTTTTGATGTGGCCAGCTGCATGATATTGACCGTTGGCAGATACTTTTTTACTAAATCTTTGACTTCCATTTATTCCTCCCAGCCGTATTCACTATACATTTTACCTGCTTTTATATCATCAATGAGAGGATAAAATTCAGGAACAACGTTATCGGGCAAGTTGTCTAGGTCAAACCATTTTAACTCGCTGTGCACTTTTGGTTCAGCATTATATGGCTCGCCCTTCCACTTGGTTGCCTCATACACAATGTCTATCCATTGAAGTGTATGGTCTTCGGATTTGCGATGACGCATATGCAAAAATGTTAAATCTTTTTTATCTACCACTACACCAGCTTCTTCTTTCACCTCACGAACGGCTGTTTCTAGAGCCGACTCGTTGTGCTCTGTTTTGCCGGCCGGTAAACCGTAGTACCCATTCCTCCAATCAGTGTTTGAACGCAATACGAACGCAACTTTATTCTTTCGGCGTAGTAGAACAAAGGATGCTAAATATGGTCGGGCGGTATCATAAGGTGGTTTTTTCATCTGTTGTCACCTTTTCCGGCTAGTTTGCCCCTGTTTTTTCGACTGCTCAGTTTTTCTATATTTATTTCAGCCACTTTCTCTAGCCCAACTCCAAAATTGTCCGCCAACAGCGCAATGTACCACAGCACATCACCAAGTTCTTTCACTAACTCTTGTCTGTCGTCTTCACTCAGCTCTGCGTTTTTGTCGCGCAGTATTTTCTTGACCTTGTCAGCAAATTCGCCAGACTCACCAACCAGCCCTAAGACCTTATCCATAAAACTTATAGTCAACAAACCATTAAATTTACCAGGTGTTAGGTTTGTCAGCTTTGCTTTTTCTTGGTACTCGTCAAAAGTCATTTTATGATTCTCCCATTTTTATCTATCTTAACAGCACCTTCTCGCAAAACCTCGATTTCGTCATCGACTACTCTAATAATTGTTGATGCCGGACGGTTGCTCAAATCGCCACCGTCTACATAAAAATCAATTTCAGAACCAAAAATATCTAGAGCTTCCTGAATAGTCGTTGCAGGTTTCTCATTTGGCCTGTTGGCGCTGGTTGTTATTAGTGGCCCTGTTTTTTTCAGTAAGTTTAGCAGATTGGACGGATTGGGTATTCTTACTGGCAGCGACATAGCACCCCCATGCAAGTATGTTAGTTTATCGTCAATCATTGGCACGACTACGCTAACTGGACCAGGCCAAAATTGGTCTACGGCTGTCAAAAACCGCCTGGGAATACCTAATTCGACTATCTGCTCTAGGCTTGCAGCGATTAGCGTTCCGGGCTTGTATTTGCGGCCTTTTACTTCTAGCACTTTGCTTGCTGCAGCTTCATTACTTGCTCGCGCTACGATCCCGTAAATGGTATCTGTTGGTATAATCCCAACTTTATCAGCCAACAACAGGTCTACAATTTCCTTATCCTTTATCGACTGGTATAGATTCATCGTCTTTTGCGTCTTCCGGCATTTCCTTGTTATCTTTTAACTGTTTTAGCTGATCTTTGCACCAATATGAATACACATTTTCTTGGTCAGCTTCAAGTTCTTTTTTGTAATCGCTCCATTTCATCCATTTCAAATCTTCGACTTCATCGGGGTTTGGTTTTGGGGGGCTAGACGCTGTAGCAATATACACTGGGCAGATTTCGTTTTCAATAATTCCGTTGAATGGCGGTGTTTTGTAGCGATAATCTGGCAATACCACTTTAAAATCCTTAGCAGTCATACCCAGTTCGTAGTCTAGCCTACGTTTAATAGCATCTACTGTTGCTTCATTTGGCGATATATGGCCACATAGACTGTTGGTCCATACACCTGGCCATACTTTCTTTTTGTACGCGCGCTGCGTGACCAATAACTCGCCTTTTTCATTAAAAACATAACAAGAAAAAGCCAAGTGAAGTGGCGTCTTGGCGTGGTGCGACGAAAGTTTTTCCGCCGTACCAATCGGTGTGCCCTTATCGTCTACTAATATTATTTGTTCTTTCATACATATAGATTAACCTATATCGATTAGCTTAAGAAGTTGTTATTGCTGAACTTTCGACTAAAATATAGCCATATGGCCACAGTTGAAAAAAATGTACTCGAAACACTAATAGTACCCGACCAAAAAAGTCAGTTCCCTATTCTGGCGCATGGATTGCTCGAGGCCCTTGGTGGTCTAGGGATAACTAGAGTTGGCGTAGCGATTGCAATACTGAACAACGAGGGCGAAGTCCTTGTTGAGGGGCACAGAGGGAATCACAAGGTACTACCTGGCACTTTATGTCTTCCCACAGAAACCTCAAAGGTTTCGAGAGAGGGCGATATCGAAGATGTGGCTCGAACGATGGCCAGGGGTATAGCCGAAGAACTCGATTACGATCCACAACCCGGTGACTTTACCACTCGCTCCGCAAAACCATACACAACAACGGAATGGCCTGTTGGGAATCGTGGTGTTGAGGGGGCTGTGCTCGGAATCAACTACGCTATGCTAGCAAGAGAAAGCATAGCCGATGTATTGGTTGGTCCAAAACGTAATGACGAGATAGGAGCTGCGTATTTTATTCCTATAGAGAATTTACTTCGCTCGCAGGTACTGCGGCCTGGGACCGAGGCATGTATTACCAGCCTACGGGATGCTTCACTTTTAGATCCCGGTGCACTTGCAGAAGTTCCGGTTATTCTTCCTGACATTTATGACCCCAACCTGCTAGGCCCACTAGAATGAAAATATGCTTTTTGAAATTTGGTGGTGGGTTAATTACCGACAAATCAAAACCTTTCTCATTTAATAAGAAAATCGTTGAATCACTGGCTAAACAGGTTGTTAATTTACACTCGAATTATCCCGAGTACAAATGGGTTATTGGTAATGGTGCGGGTTCATTTGGACACTACCTAGCGAAGGAAACTAATTACAAAAATAACCCCTCGAATATTCTCGCCGCGTCACAGATACACCAAAGCGTCGTAGATCTAAATTCTATGGTTGTCAACGAGCTTCAGAAAGCAGGGCTCCCCGCCTTTGGTCTCTCACCCGTTAGTTTTATTAATAAAGAAGATGGCAAATACACCATAGATTCCCAAAAAATAATCGGAATGCTAAAAAACTCCATCATACCGATTGTCCACGGGGACGTAATCTTGGACG
This sequence comes from uncultured Candidatus Saccharibacteria bacterium, assembly GCA_964494845.1. Classification (GTDB taxonomy): domain Bacteria; phylum Patescibacteriota; class Saccharimonadia; order Saccharimonadales; family JAGQNJ01; genus CAYRSA01. Next base: position 4,553 of record CAZBSC010000028.1, read on the forward strand.
ACGCTTCTACGACCTCGGTAATATCGACAGAGCAAGTTATTGACACTATTGGTAGAGATATCACTAATGATAAAACGACTATTGGCAAAGTCGTTTACATTACTTCAACCGATGGCGTCCTAGACCAACAAATGAACACCATCAAAACCATTAATAAAAGTTCTAGCATTTCAATTCACCCAAATGACAATTTTGATGTTACTGGTGGCATGAAACAAAAAATAGAGTTTGCGATAAAGTCCTTGGACTTCGCAGACCAGGTTTTTATAATATCCGGCAAAAATAATAACCTGCTAAAAGTTTTCAAAAACCAGAACGTCGGAACGAGAGTTGTCGCCTAGCCTAAAGTCCGAGGCTTTGGTCAGTGACATCACTAGGTGTCATATCCTGCGAATCGTTCAGGGTGTTGAGGGTGTTATCTATTGATTTTGTTGTATCGTCGATTTGCTGGGTCGTAACGCGTTCGTTTTCGCTAGTAGTGTCAACAGGCTTGGCAGCAGGAACACTGTTATTTTTCATCATAATAAACCAGACCACTGCGCCACCAATAATAAGCATAACTACAAAAGTAATTATCACTGCAACCAAAACCCCACTCATTTTTTTCTTTGCCGGCTTTGGAGCGTCCGGTACTGGTTGTTGAACCGTCGCACTATGTTGAACTATATTATCAGCTGGTGCCATTGGATCATTAATTGGTGATGCGATTTGTGTAGGCGTTGGGCTAGCAACTGGTGGTTGCACATCCATGAGAGGGCCGTTATTTCTATCTTCTGGGTTCATTGACTTAGGTCCCCTCCGGTAGTATTACCGCTCTCGATTTGCTGACGAACTTGCACCAGTGAGGGCTTGATAGTATTGGTAATATATTCGCGAATGTCAGTAATCATCGGCAATATTTTTTCATGGGACTTTCTGGCCGCCTGCAGTGCACCAATAAATGCTAGTGGATCTTTCTTGCAGTCCATAGTTGAAAGATCATCTAGTGATTGAGTATAGCCTGCCATGCTGGTCTTAAAATCAGTTGTTTTGCCTTCCAGCACAGTGATGTTGTCTTTTAGGCTGGTTGTCTCATAAGCCTGATTATCTAACCTTTTCAGCAAGGTATTCAATTGCTTGGTGATATTTGAATAGGCAGCATTACGATTTTTCTCAACCGTTTTCATTCTAGTTGTTAGGGTTTTGGTATTTTCCTGGGCTACGCTACAATGCAGTGCTATTTTTGTCTGGGCATTCTTTGCAATCTTTGTCTTGATGCCCGCCTTGTATGTTTTTATCCGTTCACTTAGTGTAGATTTTTCCGATGTCTCGGCCTGAACAGTCGCAGCAGAACCTACGCTAAAACTAAGATATGGAACAATTACACCAATTAACAAGAATAAAAATGCAACAACTGCTCTCTTTAATCTTACCGTTCTTGAATTAATCATAAGCTTTTATACATTGTACCGATTTTATTAGCCCAAACCAAACCTCAAAAAACAATAACCAACTCTCATGAGTGCAGTTGCGGATGAAAGCCGAGCATCGAAGCGGAACTGTACATATACGTACAGTGAGCATCGAAGACGCAGGCTTTCGCCGCATATGTGCCAGGAGCGTTGATTATGCTAATAGTAATACCAGCGGTCTAGCCCAGCGGTATTAGTAACGTCTACTATTTTCTTCGGCTCCCCGCCCTTTGTGCTAACAACATAGTCGGCAGTCTCGCTGTCTGTATGGATTCTATAAACCGCGGTTGTCTCGTTTAGCCATCTAACTGGATAGGATAACCCGCTTTGAGTAGCTAGGACGACATCATCATTTTTTGCAATATTATAGTTAATCAACACGCCTTTGCCGTCGCGAATATCAACCCACAAACTATACTTACCATCAGGGCCAAGTGCATAGACCCTTGGTTTTTGGTCTGCTGGTGCACCACTGATTTTTTCGGGTTTTATCGACCCTAGTGTGTATTGATACCAATCTTTGCCCGCTGACATCGTTAGCGTGTTGTAGTCGGTGCGTGTGATGCTCCAGATTTCTTTATTTAGTAGTTGAACGTTATTCGCGCCACTACTGTCAGAGACGAATAACCCGACTTTTGTTGCATTAGTCTTGTTAGCGCTACCGTTGCCATTCGTGGTTACGGCAACTTCTGCCCCTGGGGCGTAATAGATTTTGTCTGCCGCAATTGTTACCGAGTTAAAGTAATCCGCCGTGGCAATATCTACTGATTGGCCAGTTGCTGTGTTATAGCTGACTATTTTTTGATTCTTTGCACTCTTGGGTGCACCTTGTTGGTCTACTAAGACATACACTAGATTGTCGCCCAGCCAGCCTACTACTTGAACACTACTAGCGCTATCGAGTGCAGCTGTTTTGTCGCTAGCCACATCGATTAGGGTTAGCGTACTCAAAAGATTTCCGTCAGTGTTGCGCTGATTATCGCGAGTAGATACCAGTGCTGTTTGGTTGCCATTTGGCTGTGACACCAGCACCATGTCTTCGCGCTCGGACCCGCTACCAGACAATACTAGTTTTTCGTTTTTGCCGTCGGCATCTATTTTGTATACGTCATATTTGCCTGACCTTTTAGATATAAATACTTGCTTTTTATCTGGCACCATTTTTATGGTTCGTGGCTTAGAATCTTTGTTGTCAGTCAGTGTTTCTGTGCGGTAACCACTGGCCTTGATGTCGATTTTTACTTTTTCTTCACTGGTTGTGTCTAGTGTTAGCAGGATCTTTCCATCCTTGTCCGAGAACGCGCTAGCATCGCCACTTGTTGCCTCGGCTTTTTCGATTGCTTTTCCAGACAAGAAATCTTGAACAACGAACTCGTATTGCAACCCGGTCGGTTGCAACATAACATCACCCATTGGGTTACTACCCCAACCCACTGTCACTGGTCGTGACAAGGGGGCAAATGCACGTCTTGTTATCACTAGGTTTGTATCACCTAGCATTACTTGGCTGAGGGTCACTTTGCCATCATCGTTAGTTGTACCAGTAGCATTATTCAACTGAACAGCGACATTTTTTAGCGGCAATCGGCTACTTTGGTCTATAACGGTCACAGATGCTTGACTGCGAACGCCGGCTTTATTCAGTAGGTAGTATCTGGTAGATGGAAAAACCGCAACGGCTGCAGCCGCGCCCAGTATTATAAGTATTGTTGCCCAACGAGCGAACTTGTTGTTCCACCACGCTCGGAAAAACCTGCGGATTTTGCCGCCTTGTGGTTTTTTTATTTCAAACGCTTCTTTTACAGCTTCGTCATCGGCTGCTAGTGACTCGTCACTTTCTTTTACTGCGATGTCATCGACGGCTTCAGATATTTCTGGGTCATCTAGTGGCTCTTTAGGCAATGCTTCTTCGGCTTTCTTTTCTGGTTGCGGCTCTACGACGGGGGCCTCGCCAGATACCATTGGCGCACTAGTTGGCCCAGAATCGCCAGATGCGCCGTCTTTGTAACTTTTGGGGTCGTCCCCTATTGTATTAGCGTTTTCTGGGGCTGGACCCATAAAGTTCTCGACACGCTTATCGATTTTTTTATCTACTTCTTGTAGCTTTTGCTTTTTTTGATCGTCTTCGTCGTTTTTCATTAGTATTTTCCGCTTACCATAAGCATATCAGATAACTATATTGCTTGGAATATAAAACGTATTTCCTAGTTTACATTTTCCCTAACTCGTTGGATAATAACCAAATGAGTAACGGATTTACTTCCCCAGAGCATGGCCCAGAAATTTTTGATATGACTGACTGTGCCAAATTGCTCGCAACGCATAGTAGCGAAGTATTCGCTGGTCTAACCTACGACATGCAAGGCTTGACCATAGATGACATCGAGTCCGATACAACGGGTTGTTTAACAAGTACATGGGCAGTGAAACAGACTTTGCCTAGTGGTGTTTGTATAATTCTTGGTAAAACTGATTATCTAGATCTTGAGCTAGAGCCGGGAGATCCAGAAGTTGATGTGCAAACTATGTTGTCCGTGCAACTAGCCAGAACGACTGACTATCCAGGACGCGGCGCTATCACACAGAGATCTGACTTTTATGTTAACCTAACGGATGCAGAAGAAGCGTCGGAATTTCCCGATAGAGACATTCAACTAGAGATTGGTTTTCACCACATGTTGATAAACGAATCCGGAGAAATCATCAGAACCAGAGCAAAAATGTCAAAGCGTGACATAGGCGAAGCCATAATGCTGATGAAGATGGCCAGTCCAACCGCCTGGGAAAAACCAGATATTGATGAGGATGAACAGACTACTGATGACCTGGACGAAATCCCCGTACAAATTCGAACTAGTTCTGAAGATTCAGGCTCAGATAAATCAGTGGATGTTTACCCATACGAGGCGGCGCTTCTGTCTGACGAGTCAATCAAGAATACGCGGTGGCTTTTGGCTGCATTAGCTGGCTCTATCGCTGTGGCGTTTTCTAGTGGAACACCCGAACCAGTCCAAACAATTTTGCAAGAAGGTGGACTAATGGCAATAGTACCATCAGCACTGCATTTTTATATGAAAGTACTCCGAGACGCCCACACAAAATGACATATACGTATATACGTTAAGGCCTACAATAGATTCCATCGGCTGAGAGAATTAAAATGAATCAACAAAACTAATCATAGGCCCGAGGAATACATAAAGCGCTATCAAACCCACACCAAGAGCTACGATTACTGTTTGCGGCTTAGTTTTGGCTCT
>CAZBSC010000029.1:0-8085 GCA_964494845.1 uncultured Candidatus Saccharibacteria bacterium
TATTCACTAGATATTCAACCTAATCTAAGCATGTAGTAGCAAGATGTTAGGCTGCCGCTTCGATAGGTTGCAGTCGTGGTTCCGTGTAGATGCCAACACCTTTAGTTGTATAGTGTCGCTTTACGCCATTTGGCAGATCGAACGATATATCGCGTGACACTAGTTCACCTTCACTAACTTCTCTGACCAGCGGATATGCCGGTGTTTCGTCACCGCCTTTTGCCATCAGAGCCGGATCGGCCAAATAAAATTTACCATCAATTTTAACTAGAGCAAAGGCATGTTCCTCGCCCTTTTCGCCTTCGAGAAAGCGCACTCCTCCTGCGAAACTTGCTGTTGATTTTCCGTTTCTGTATTTAACTCCGTCGCCAATCGCATAGCTGCCAATAACTCGCTGTCTGCTTGTTTCTACCCAGTCTCCTAACAGAACTTTTGCTTCAATGCCTGCTTGTTGAAGCGCGCCAACGAAGGCAGTGCTTCTAACGACGCAATTAGCTGCCCTTGCCTCTCTTGCGTCTTTAAGGGTAGCTACTGCTGTATCACTTATTAGATGCTTGTCTATCCAACCCTCTGTTTCGGCAGGATACTCTTCAACGATACGGGCAACAAGTTGCTCTAAAAACTGCTGGTTGTCCGGGGCTGCCTGCAAGACTTCTCTTGCCCACGATGCATCTTCAGCCACATCTTCGCTTCTAAATAAAATAGACTGGTTATAAAAAGCGCTTACAGCATTTAGTTCGCCCCCATCGGGGTAGCTTGGCATCGCATTAAATCCCCTCATCAGCCGGTCTCGTTGTGCTTCATCAACAGGATTTGGAATTGTAGGCTCTGGAAGTGGGTTTTCGAATGTGTTAGACATTTTTTTGTTTTTACTTTACATACCAATACTAGCATAAGTGGAAATATTTGTCAATGTTGTGTCTCTGTTGTTGGGTTGGTATAATGATTATGAAAACAAAAACATAGGGACCGCTTCGAGACCCATCGAAGCTGCACTTTTCGAACAAAATATTGGTTGTGGGCATTTTTGTTTTAGAGACTTTGTGTGTAAGCCTATTGATTTTATTTGTCAGATTTCACGTGAAACCACCCCTTATGAATAGGTGGTTTTTTTGATTTCAAGGTGTTATGCTATCAGTTATGAAACTAGGGAAGGTTTACGAACCAGGTAAATTCGAGTCAGACATCTATGAACTCTGGGAAAAGAGTGGGGCATTCGTGCCCAAAAACAGGGGTAACGACGATGTTTTCAGCATGGTTATGCCACCGCCAAATGCCAACGCTAACATACACCTGGGCACAGCTATAACCCTAGATCTAGAAGACATTGCTGTTCGGTACAACCGAATGCTGGGCAAATCTACTCTGTTCGTACCTGGGGCTGACCATGCTGGCTTTGAGACTCAGGCTGTATACGAAAAACACCTTGCCAAAGAAGGGAAGAGCCGTTTTGACTTTTCCAGAGAAGATTTGTACAACCAAGTCTGGGATTTTGTTGCCCAGAATAAAACAAATTATGAAACACAGTTTCGCAAACTAGGCGCCAGCCCCGACTGGACCAGGTACGTTTACACCCTAGACAAAAAAATAGTCACCAGGGCTTATAAAACCTTTAAAAAAATGTGGGATGAAAGTCTGATTTACAGAGGTGAAAGGCTAGTTAACTTTTGTACATTTCACGGGACAGGGTTTGCCGATATAGAAGTTACATTCAAGAACGAAAAAAGCCACTTGTGGCATATTCGCTACCCCCTAACAGATGGAAGTGGGGAAGTCATAGTTGCTACAACTAGACCTGAAACTATGTTTGGCGATACCGCCGTGGCGGTGCACCCGGATGACAAACGATACAAGAAATTTATTGGCAAAACAATAAAACTACCTCTGACAAATAGAGAAATACCGATTTTGGCGGACACAATGGTAGAAACCGATTTTGGAACGGGTGCTGTAAAGATAACCCCAGCTCACGACCAGAATGATTATGATGTTGCGCAGCGTCACGACCTACCAATGATTACAGTCGTAGATTTTGATGGCAAAATGAACCACATTGCACCCGAGCATATGCACAATCTGACAGTTGAAGAAGCCAGAAAAACAACTGTTAAAGAGCTGGAAGAAAAAGGTTTTTTGGTCAAAGTAGAGCCCTATGAACATAGTGTTGGCCACTGTTATAAATGCGATACTGTTATCCAGCCACTACTGAGAGAGCAGTGGTTTGTCGACATGCAACCACTGGCGAAAAAGGCTATCAAAGCGCTCGAAGACAACCAAGTAACTTTCTACCCAGACAGCAAACGAGTACAGCTAATTTCTTATCTAAAGGGATTGAAGGATTGGAACATTTCACGTCAAATCGCCTGGGGTATACCAATACCTGCATTTCAGAGCGTAGATAGCCCGAGTGAATGGATTTTTGATGACCAAGTAAAGGCTGAAACAATTGAGGTGGCTGGGAAGACGTACGCGCGCGATCCTGACGTTTTTGATACTTGGTTTTCTAGCAGTAGCTGGCCATACGCCACCCTAGATTTTCCTGATGGCGAAGATTTTAAAAAATACTACCCTTTGAGCGTTCTAGAAACTGGTGGCGAGATATTATATCCGTGGGTATCGCGTATGTTGATGCTAGGGTTGTACATTACTGGCCAGGTCCCCTTCAAGGCTGTATATATTCATGGTTACGTCATGGCAGAAGATGGCACTAAGATGAGCAAATCGTTGGGCAACGTGATTGACCCACTACCCTTGATTGCCGAGCATGGATCCGACGCACTGAGAATGGGACTAATTGCTGGTAGAGCGCCAGCTATAAATCGCAGCTACGACGCCAGTAAAATCGAAGGTGCCAGGAACTTTTGCAACAAACTATGGAACATTGCGCGTTTTATTGAAGACATAGTGGGTGATGATGCCAAGCAACGAATTGACGCACAACCTGGGACAATTGCTGATGAGTGGATGTTGAGTAGATTACAACAAACAACAGAGAAGATTACTGAAGATTTGGCCAATTATAGATTTGCCGAGGGTTACGACAGCCTCTATCACCTAATATGGGACGACCTGGCTGATTGGTACCTAGAGGCTTCTAAATCGAACCCAAATAAGCCTTTTCTAGCGTACGTTTTAGAAACAATCTTGAAACTAGCGCACCCATACGCTCCGTTTTTGACAGAAACAATTTGGCAAACATTAGCCTGGGAAAACGATTCAATTTTGGCAGTTGCTAGCTGGCCAAAAGTCACTGGTGGAAACGACAATCAAGCAAAATCATTCGAGGATATCCAAGCGATTGTCACAGAAATAAGAAGAATAAATACCAACCTAAAAAAACCAATCAAGTCGGCGATCACTAGCGCCGATAATCCGCTGGCGTTTCACATAGATTTAGTAGATCGCCTGGCAAGAGTAACGACCAAAGTCGAAGCTCAGGAGCCTAAAGGGCTGAAAATTGAGCAAAGAAAACTAAGTGTTTGGCTGGATATGGATCAGGCTAGCATTGATGATATGGTGAGCTCTCTTACAGAGAAGGCCGAAGGGCTGAAAAGGGAAGTAAGCAACCTAAAAAAACGCCTTTCTAACAAGTCCTACGTAGCTAACGCCCCAGAGAAACTGGTGAACGAAACAAAGCAACAATTGGAACAAAAACAAGGACAACTCAAAACAACAGAAATCGATATAAAACGCTTCAATAGTTAGCCCCAAGAGTTGTTAGAATTCTAGGACTTGTTTGATGCGTTTGGCGCTCTCGGACGGCTTGTAGTCGTCAAACCACATCACACTCCAACCTTTGCGCTCTGCGGCCATTATGTTGGCCCTGGTGTCGTCTACTAGTAGTATCTCGCCAGCAGGCACGGCTGCACGTTCTTCGCCCAGATCGTATATCTTGGCTTCAGGCTTTATCAAATGTTCTTTTGAAGAATCGATAATCACATCGTACTCGACATCGGGCAATAGTTGTTTCTCAAGCATAGCCTTGATCATCCCCGGCATAATGTTGCTCATTAAGCCGATTTTATAGTGCTGAGAGGCCCATTTTATTAGCTCGTGCATATCCTTTATGGGTTCGACCGCTCCTAGATAGTACGGCGCCCAATCTACTTCTGCAATATTCATCTGTTTGGCAAATTTTTTGTTAAACTCGTCAATGGAAATTTCGCCCCTACAAATAGCATCATTAAAGTGCCAAAAAGCTGACTCGACTTTGTTTAGCGGTACGCCAGTTTTCTCTGATAAATCGGTGAATGCAGTATGGAAAAACCGGACCAGACAACCGTTAATGTCAAAATATACGAATCGGATGCCACTTTTAGAGATTTGTTTATTACTGGCTTTTGCAAGGGTGCTTGTTCTGCCCATCAATTCATCGAGAGTTACGCCTATAACGTCTGCGATACTCTCTACCGTGAAGATCGAAGGAGATTTTATCGCACCACGCTCGATTTTTGCCAATGTAGAATATGACAAATCAGCCTTTGCACACAGCTGTTGCTGGGTTAAGCCCGCTTTTTGACGAGCTAGCTGTAATCTTTTACCTAAGGCAACTTCTTGCCCCACCTGCGCTTCCATATACGCCTTATGATACTAGAAAAAGCAGCGCAAGGGTAGTATTAAATGGCTAGCCTATCAGATTACCGATAAACTCTAGCAAAAGTAGCATGGCCAAAAATAGCGTGCCGCCAGCTGCAGCCGCGACAATGATCGCACTCTTGGTATTACCGCCGGTACGCGAGTAGGTTTTGTTGTATATCCACGTCGCAGCGCCGATACTGAATAGGAAAGCTATAAGAAAGTTAGACATAATCATATTCTATCATTTTCCGAGATACTACATACAAGTATTACCTTGTTTACTTTTAATAAAATATACTTGCATTTAATAGTATTGCATGGTAATCTACGTTCTTAGAACGTGAGTGGCGTGAAAAAATTAACTTAGGAGAGAGAAATGTTTAGAGTTAGAAATCCAGAAACACAACGATTCCCACGATGGGCAAAAGTTACAGCAGTAGGGCTAGGTGGAGCAGCGCTTTTATCTGGTTGCGAGGTAGCTGGTCATCACGTACCAGGCACTGGCGGAGAAGAACCATCTATTGATGATTTGCAAGCTGACCTTACAAGCGCACAGGGGCGACAAGATCGTGACGAAGCTGCAAGGGCTCTATACGATGCCGTTCCAGAAGAAGTGCAAGACTTAATTGACTTTCGACAGCTTGAAGCACCAGATGGTCTTCACGAAAGTCTAGCCGGCTCAACTGTATCCGTCATGGGTGCTATGGATCTCATGCAAGATTTTGCAGATGTAAAGGATGCTCAGCGTGCAGTGCGTGAAGCACAAGCACAAATACGAGTAGATACGCTACCTGGCGACCTGGGCACATACGCAGACCGACTTCAAACTCAGAACGATCTAACTGGCATTCAAACTAAGCAAGAGATGGTTCAAGCTCTAAACGCTGCTGACGCAATTGCGCAAGCTGAACAGGCTCAACAACTAGCTGCTTAAATAACCCGTCAGTTTATCAAATAAACACTCCACCAAAAACCCGGCTCAACGCAACGAGAAGCCGGGTTTTTGTTTTTTCAGCGCACAAATTTGCTTAGCAGACTAAATTTGCATTATAATATAATAAGTGATATAATGATTGAATAATATGGCCACATTGATTGACAATTCTCAGAGAGCTGGGATGCAAGCCTTCCTGGACGGCGTTAACGCTGAGCAGATAGACATGGCTCAACCGCCTATACAGACTACCGAAGACGCTATCGATATACTCGCGCAAGACGTGCAAGGAATAGTTGACAGCGCCCCCTCTGCCAGGGAGGCTCTAATACCCCTGCATAATCTTTTTGATCAAGAGATAAGCCACCTCGAAGCACAACATATGGTTGAGGCAGCACCTTCTGCACGCATGGCGGTTGACACTTGGCTAGCAGAACTTGATGAGCATAAGACAGTCGATGAGAGTTTGCCCGTAGAGGCGGAAAAAGAAGGAGATCTGGATATACACAGCACAATCAGTGATATTGACCTGGCTACGCATTTTTCAGCGCGGGATAGGCTCCGATTGATGGTTGCTGCTACCGCTAAACCAGAAACCGTAGAAATAGATACGCCACTTGCATCAACAGAGTCAGAAATACCAAGCCCCAGACAACAACCGGCTGAAACTGCAAGAGATAGTAGCGTCGAACAATTGTCTGGTCAGCCGACTGAAATCGCACTTTTTGATGACGGGACCTTGAATGGCCCATTACCTGTCCTAGTTACGGGGCGCTTTTTTGACGAAGGAAAAGGCATAGATGTTGTGAGTATTTTGGGTTCTGATAGCACAATCGCAGCAGAACAGATCCATGCACCCAAAAGACTAGATGGTTTAACAGAGCCATTGTGGGATCAAGAGGAACTCACCAGGCGAACCCACCCGGTTGAAATGAAAAAACTCCAAGAAGGCATGTTTGTACGAGCCATGGATATTATGAGTGAGGGCGAAACGGACTTAAGTACTGCAGTTTTGCGAGCTAGAGAAGAGTTTATTAACACTATTATGTTGTCCGTGGACCCCAGGACATACACCGGCGAACTAGATAGCGAAGGCGACCCCATAACAGCCTTGCAGCTGCGAAAAGATCTAGCAAGAGCATTGGCTCATGATTTTGAGAGAACACCGCCGCTGGAGGATGATCTAGATGCAGTACAAGCCCCGGTAAAAGCTGAGCCCCCTAAGTTGCCTCATCCGATTCGAAAAGCTGGTGGTCACAGACCAAAAACTTTTTTCGGGCGCAAAGTTTACAACTTTTTAGACAAACGAGCTAAACGTTCCAAATAACAAGCCGTCAACCTTCGGTAAAATGCCTACTCTAAAAACTAGTGATAAAACTGCGTTACAATGGGTGCAATGAATGGGTTAAAAAAATTTGGGTTAGTTGTATCTGTTGGGCTATTCGGACCGTTATTTTTGCTATCTGTTAGCGCCTATGCATTTAACAGAACTGTTGGGAACGAAAACTACGTCAAAAAAACTGTCAAACAGGCAAAGTTATATGATGCTGCCAGCCAAGCTTTAGTTGACAGTGCATTGGGCGCTGACGACCCCAACCCAATCATTAAATCAGCCCTACAAACCGCTGCCGGCCCAAAAACGATAGAAAAAGTACTAGATCCAGCAATTACTAGTACTTATGCTTGGCTGGGCGGGGGAGTAGCAAAGCCAGATTATACGCTGAGCCTAACTCAAATCCGTGTATCATTCGAAAAGTCGCTGACATCTAAACTGAAGGCTCGGGCCAAGAAGCTACCGGCCTGTGCGTACTATGGTCAATCAGCATCTAACGATATTTTTTCTGCAACATGTATACCAGCCGGTACAGATGTTGATCAGGTAATTTCTGACGCAGTTTCACGTATTACAACCAACGCCGATATATTCTCTGACAAAGCAGTCGCAGATGGTAGTGTGGATGCAAAAGATGCAAAGGATGCAGGCATAAACTTGCCTACGGATTCTCCAGCGCCAATTATTGCCAAGTCTTATCAGTTTTTCAAAAAAGGTTTTCCATTTTTTGTGATTGGCACGATTATTGCGGCTATTGGGACGCTTTTACTGAGTAGCGCCTTGTTGTATGGCTTCAGAAAATTGGGTATTTTGCTGCTGACCAATGGTTTGGTTCTGCTGGTGTCTGGGCTGGTTCTGCAATTCGTATTGGGCTCTCTAGTACCAACAACAGCTATATCTAGCACTGAGGCCCCCGTAAACGCCCTGCAAGAGGCCGCTAAGATATTAATAGCCGATAATGCCAGCATACTAAAAACAGTCGGTATATCGTCTGTCATCGCAGGACTTGCTGCAACAATTACCAGCACTGCATTGATTCGCAAAAAACAGTAACAGCAACGAAACAGTACGAAACCTAAATTCTGCTCTGTAAATAAGGTATGTCCTCTGTTATAATGCACCAGTCTGAACAGCTGAGACGAACGCGGAGAGGTACCCAAGTGGCTGAAGGGGACGGTTTGCTAAATCGTTAGTGGGGAGCAATCTCCAGCGAGGGTTCGAATCCCTCTCTCTCCGCCAT
>CAZBSC010000030.1:0-3197 GCA_964494845.1 uncultured Candidatus Saccharibacteria bacterium
GTTGATCTGAAAAAAATGGGGGCTAATGGGGCCAAAAAATTTATTCCTGGAGCAAAGTTTTCAGTCGAAGTGCGAAATAAAAAGCTACTAGATTTATATAAAAAAGCGTTAGAACCTAGGTCGTCAAAGTAGTAGATATGGTACAGTTATTCGTATGAAGAAAGCCATCGGTTATGCCCTTTTTCTAGGGTTTATTATTTACCTAGGCTTCTATATTTATGGTCACTCCAGCGACTTCAAATCTTTGCTGGATGTCCCAATCCAATATCTCTTTTTTATTGCTATAGCTCATATTGCCATCATTTTCTTGAACGGATTGTTTATAAAATTTACTATAGAACCTTTCGGCAAAGTAATTGGTTATGAAGAAAGCTTTTTTGTCTCGGTATTAACTGCGGCAGGCAATTACTTTTTCCCAGTGGGCGCCGGCACAGGAATAAAAGCGGTTTACTTAAAAAAGAAATTCAAGCTTGCGTACACAGACTTTATGTCAACATTGTCGGGTAATTATATATTGGTATTTTTAATAAACTCATTCTTGGGTCTAGTGGCATTATTCATTCTCAAAAACCGCGCTCCAGCAGCACAAGTCTACACCATAGGACTAGTACTTGGCGGCATTTTTGTCAGCATGTTAATTCTTGCTTTCTATGGTTTCCCAAAGTCAATAATATCTTGGCTAGGTAAACAAAAAGTTATCAAACGGGTAGCTGACTTGATCGCAGAAGTCTTGAGAGGCTGGAACATTATAACCGAGCATAAAACACTAATGTGGAAGCTAATGTCCGTAACGGTGGGAAATTTTTTGATAACAATGATTATCGTAAAGCTGGCAACAACAGCTCTAGGTTTTAATATTGGATTTTGGCCACTAGTTCTGTACACAGCTCTTGGGGCTCTAAGCCTACTGCTGAACGTTACGCCAGGCTCTATTGGTATTAGAGAAGCTATATTTATATTTTCTAGTGCGGCATTAGGGCTGACTACACCCCAGATTTTTTCTATATCGATTGTCCAAAACGGAGTATTGTTCTTCGTGTTGATTGCTGCCTGGATATTGTCTAGAACGACATTTATAAAAAACAGAATTTCTAACTAAAAGTTAAAGCCCAGCACTATCTTTTTTTGTTTGCGGTAATGATATAGCCTTCAGATAGGTCATATCTATTGAATAATTCTGAAATTTTATTCGGTATATAGAATACGTACTTGTTGCTTATGATCCCAAGAAGATCAAAAAATTTGGGAATCTGCCCTATGCCACTTTCTTTAGTTTGTTTGTCGCTACTCCATTGCTTCTTCTCTCTGGCCTGCATTTTGCCTAAAGTCCATCTTAGTACCCAAAGAACATTAATGAAGGGGTAGCCGTACGAGATTATTTTTACGTTTTCAAATTTTTTATTAGTGAATAGCTTTTCTAGCCGATCTTTTTCGTAGCGCCTAACATGCCCAACTATTTCATCATGTACTGTCCAGTACTTTTCTTTTGCAGGTACAGAAATAATTATTTGCCCTCCTGGCTTTATAAGCTCGTGGGCTCTATTAATAAATGCTCGGTCATTTTTTACGTGCTCCATTACCTCACAAGCTATGACGCAGTCGTAGTTGGGCGGTAGTTTCAGTTTAAAGAAATCGCCTACTTTGGGAGTCAATCTTTTTTTTACTTCCTCGGGCAGCTGTTTATATATTTTCCTAATACCGGGCGCAAAATCTAAACAAGTTCCACTTTTAAAGTAATTTAGTAAGTCGGTACTAAGGAGCATTTTGCCAGCGCCAATTTCCAAAAATTTGGTTCCAGCTACTACATTTTTAATAACCGTATGTCTCCGAAGAAGGTATCTAGGTGGGTAATACATAATGAATTATATGAACTGCTAAAAAAGCTAAACGCCAATTCCTTTGTAGACTACTGTTTCTGGGAATGATTTTTTATCGAAAGCGTTTTTGCCGTCTATGAAAACCTTTACACTTAGCTTCTGTGTATCCATTTCTAAAAACTCTCGGTGATTGGTGGCTACAATGACTGCGTCGATGTTCTGAAGCGTCGATTCTAAGTTTTTCTTGGTAGATTTATCAAGAAAGTAAGGATCGAAGGATTCTACAGCTGCGCCCTTCTCTTTGAGCAATTTAATTACTTTGTATGATGGGCTTTCTCGGTCATCAGCAACGTTGGCTTTGTAAGATAAGCCCAAAACAGCCACTTTTGCTCCCTTTAGACTCATTTGGAATTCATTCAGACCATCTATTAGCTGTTCCACCGTAAACTCTGGCATATGGTTGTTTATGGACCGTGCTAGGGTGAGAAATTCATGCTCAAAACCATAGCCGCGGGCGTATTCAATTAGATAGTAGGGGTCAACTGGTATGCAATGTCCGCCTACACCGATACTGGGCTGAAAGGGCATGAACCCAAACGGCTTAGTGGCCGAGCCTTCAATAACGTTCTTAACATTGATCCCTAGCTTAGTGAAGGACATAGCTAACTCGTTAACAAACGCAATGTTGACGTCCCGAAAAGAGTTTTCGACAACCTTTACTGCCTCGGCTTCTTTCAATGATCCCATTGGCTTGATTGGCGCATCAATTATTGACTGATAAAAAGATACAGTTTTAGATCTACCAACACTATCACTGCTGCCAACTACCCTTGGAATGTTTTCTACACTCCACTTACTATCGCCCGGGTTTATTCTTTCTGGGCAGTGTGACACTGTGAAATCTTGATTTACTACTAAACCAGATGTTTTCTCAATAAGTGGGATAACTACGTCTTCGCATACCCCGGGGTTTATAGTCGACTCAATAATTACTAGTGAACCTTTTTTAAGGTTTTTTGCCAGGGAAGTGACAGCCCCTTTTACGGGACCAAGATCAGGCTCAAAATCATTTTTTACAGGGGTAGGAACGCAAACAATGATTACATCACTGTCTTTTACGCTGTCAAAGTTGTTTGAAGCAATTAGTTTTGTTTTTTTTATACGACCAGCAATGTAGTCGTCATTGAGGGGATCTTGGTGATTGTTGATTGTCTCGACTTTATCCGAGTCTAGGTCTACGCCTGTAACCTCGTAGCCTTTTTCTGATACTAACAAGGCTAGCGGTAGGCCGACATAACCTAACCCGATAATTGTAACTTTTTCCATCTAACTACATTGTAACCCAGTTCTATTTTTCTCAGCAAGATTATATAAATACAG
>CAZBSC010000030.1:3297-7635 GCA_964494845.1 uncultured Candidatus Saccharibacteria bacterium
TCATTATCCGACGCAATATCTACGCCTAGGGGTTCTCCGTGAAACAAATCTTCTGCTATCGTTCCGCCGGCGAGTAGCGCGTACTCATATTTCATACCCGACATCTCGGAATTAATTATCTGGGACAGTCTACTACCTGTTTTGTAGTCGAGCGCTTTGGCTGAGTTGACTATTATTATTGGACTGGCTAGATGCGGTTTTATTGATTCTATGACTTCGCGTGTTACATTCGAGGAAACAGCCAGAATTAGAATGTCACAATTTTTAATCAAATCTTCAGCGGAAGTAACTATGTTTATTTTTGAATCTATCTTTGTTTTTATGTGAAGATAAGGATGCTTACGGTCTTTAGATAGGCTGTTTATAATGTTTTGGTCTATGTCGTAGGCGGTGATTTTTATGTCAGATTGATTTTTTTGAGCCAAGTGATTTAATATCGCATATCCAAAATTACCAATACCAAAAATTGAAATATTAGTGTATCTGACACTCATATGCAGTCCCTCTATCGTCCAACTCCGATATAGTTAATGCCCGAGCTACTAATAAGATTCTCGTCTAGCAGATTCATGCAATCTACTACTGTTTTGATTTTCTTTGCTTTAGGTAACCAGTTGTTAATTTTTTTGAACTCTGGCCATTCGGTTGCTACAAAAATTACCTCCGCGTTTTCAACTGCTGCTTCTATTGATCCGCAAATGTTTACTTGTGAATTTAGATCTTTTGCCGCTTCTTGGTTCGCTTCAGGATCATACGCACTTACATTGCAACCTTTTTTTTGTAAAACGTTCGCAATTAATATAGCTCGGGATTTCCTAGAGTCACTAGTTCCTGCTTTGAAAGCTAGTCCTAGAACCGTCACATTCTTGTTATCTAGCGAGCCAATTTTTTTCTCCGTCTTTTCGATTATGTAGCCGGGCATTGAATCATTGATTTCGGTGACTGCATTCATGATTGGCAAGTCTACCCCGTGTTTTTTTGCACTACTTATTAGCCCGCTAACATCTTTTGGGAAACAACCACCACCGTAGCCGCGACCGGCATTCAAAAATGCTCTTCCAATTCTTTTATCGGCACCTATTGCATCCATCACGTCGTTAATATCGCCATTTGTTTCATCGCAGAGTTTTGCGATAGAATTGGCAAAAGAAATTTTTAGTGCCAAGAAAGCATTGCTCGTAACCTTTATGAGCTCTGCGCTTTCCAGAGTAGTTTTAATATACTGGCCACTGTGATTTTTAATTTCATTTTGACCGATACCACCACAAATTTTGGATATTTTTTCAGCGTTGAGTTCAATTTTTTTATAAAGTTCTTGAACTATATATAAAGATTTATCATCACTACCACCAACCACAATTCTGTCGTATAAAAGTGTGTCGTAGACGGCAGTACCTTCGCGTAAAAATTCTGGGTTTGATACGTAGCTGTTGTTCGGTATGAGTTTCATGGCCTGTCTGCCGGTTCCGACTGGAACAGTACTTTTCTGTACATATACGGCACCTGGTTTCAGGTACTGGTTGGCGGATTTTGCGGCAGAAAATACGTATTCTAAGTTAGAGCTTCCGTCAGGGTTGTCAGGCGTACCCACACACGATATTACAATGTCAGCATTAGATATCGCTTCTTCGTAGCTAGTGGTCGCTGTGAGCGTTCCCTCAGCAAGCCCTGTTGCTATGAGCTCATCTAGACCCGCTTCGTAAAATGGAGATTTGCCAGAATTTAGAGTATCAACTTTTTTGGGGTCTATATCTAATGCGACGACGTTATAACCAGCATGAGCTAATAGTGCAGCAGTTGTCGTGCCTACATACCCACTACCGATAATTGCAATTTTTTTAGTTTTCTCCTCCATGTATAGGGGCCATTATAACGCGAAAATCGACTTTTTCTATATAATAATAGGGATAAATGAAAATATTTATTAAATCTTGTTTGGACTGGGCTGGCCACGCGCTCTCAAGCGGGTGGTTTTTTGTAGTAACATTGCTAATTTTTATTTTTCAATCGCTATGGATAGCGTTTACTGCAATATATCCATTGCCGTTCGACGAGTATTTTCATCTTGGTATTATCAAACTTTACGCCCAGCAATGGTCTCCAATAATTACCAGCCAGCCACCAGATGCCGCTTTTCTAGGAGACGTAACCAGGCAGCCATCCTATCTCTACCATTATTTAATGAGTTTCCCTTTTAGGATAATCAATTATTTGTTTAGTAATCAGACCGCAACAATTGTATCTCTACGCTTAATAAACATACTGATGGTGTGCGCAGCTCTAGTGCTATTTAGACGACTATTGACTAAATGGGGGTTGCCAAAAAAGTTAGTACATTTTGTTTTGGTAATTTTTGTTTTAACACCGATAGTGCCATTTCTTGCGGCGCACATTAACTATGACAATTTAGTAATAATATTGGCGGCATTTCTGTTTATTCTGGTAACGCGGTTAATTAATAATTCGAAATCGGTAGTATTAAACCTAGTTTCTTTATTGGTAGTTGGCATGATTGCTAGCTTGGTAAAAGTATATTTCCTTCCGATATTTGCCGTAACATTTATTTATATATTATTAGTTTTGAGTAAAAGACACGGCTCTAAAATCCTAAGTGTAGTTAATAGCTCCTGGAAGAATACACGAAAGGGTGTAGGGGTAATATCATTGCTGTTGTTGTTTGTTGTCGTATCTGTGCTTTTTGTGGAGCGCACCGGTATAAACTTGGTCAGGTATAAAACCATTGAACCAGATTGTGACCAGATACAAACAGAACAAACCTGCAGTCATTACATGCCCTGGCAGAGAAACAAAAGTAACCAGCTAAATAAACCATCTGACCCAGTGTACGGTAATGTGGTTAGTTATGGTCAGCACTGGGTATCAAAAATGACTAGAGGATATTTTGCTATATTTAGCCACACTCCGACCAAAGTTGTAAGCTCGGCAGAGCCTTTTGGGCCAATTGTTCTCAGACCAATAATGCCCATTCCTATTAACCTTGGAATAGTAATTTTTGTTTCTGGTTTCGCACTATTATTAGTAGAATTCAAAAAGATTTGGGCATCCAAGTATCTGCGTTTTTCTTTAGTTATATGCAGTTCATACATATTGATATTATTTGTCTTTAACTTTATGAGCTATCAATCGATCGGGGCGGCGCAAGCGATTCAGGCTAGATATACTTACCCAATACTAATACTAATTTTTGCTCTGTTGTCTATGTCTTTCAACTATGCCATTAAAAGCAGGCAGTTAAAAGTGGCGATGGCTTTTATAATAATAGCTATCTATTTGCAGGGCAGTGGTATTCTGGGCTATTTGATACGGTCTGATAGCAATTGGTATTGGCAGGACAACAATGTTATTCAAATAAATCAAAGCACCCAAGGTATTTTGAAACGGATAATTATTAACTAGATTAAGTTTTTTAGATACTTACCGTAACCACTTTTTTGCAGTGGTTCAGCAAGTTTTGCTAATTGTTCTGAATTAATAAAGCCTTGCTGAAAAGCTATTTCCTCAATACAACCTATTTTTAGTCCTTGGCGTTCCTCAATTACTTGAACGAACTGTGCTGCTTGATTCATGCTCTCAAATGTACCGGTATCTAGCCATGCTGTGCCACGGTCGAGTAAACTAACTTTTAATTTGCCACGCTGCAAATATGCATCAAGCACTGAAGTTATTTCCACTTCTCCTCGAGCGCTGGGTTTTACGTTTTTAGCAATCTCTACAACATCATTATCAAAGAAATAGAGGCCAGCATTGGCGTAATTCGATTTTGGATTTTCTGGTTTTTCTTCGATAGATATTGCATTCATGTTCTCGTCGAATTCATAAACACCGTATCTTTTTGGTTCTGCAACCTGGGCCGCAAAACCAACTGCGCCATCAACATCCGTATATTTTGATAGTTTCTCGCCCATTTGTGTGCCATAAAAAATGTTGTCACCTAGAACTAATGCTACTTTGTCTGACCCAATAAACTCTTCACCAATAACAAATGCCTGTGCCAAGCCGTCAGGACTAGGCTGAACCGCATATTCGATGTTGATGCCAACCTCGGCACCATCACCCAGTAGTTTTTTAAACTGTGTTTGGTCGTGCGGCGTGGTAATAATTAGTATGTCTTTTATTCCGGCGCTCATGAGAGTAGAGAGGGGGTAGTAGATCATTGGCTTGTCATAAATTGGAATAAGCTGCTTAGATATACCTTTTGTAATTGGGTATAGTCTGGTGCCTGAACCGCCGGCTAGAATAATGCCTTTCATTTTGCTAACTCCTTTTTTATATAGTCTTTCAAATCATCTTTCCAGTCACGACTCTCAAAACCTGTTG
>CAZBSC010000031.1:0-4262 GCA_964494845.1 uncultured Candidatus Saccharibacteria bacterium
CCTGCCTTTTTGGTGCCGTATTTAGAACGGCCTTGTTTTCGGTCTGAAACACCTTGAAGATCTAGTGCGCCACGTACAATGTGGTATCGCACACCAGGAAGGTCAGGAACTCGTCCACCGCGGATTAGCACAACAGCGTGTTCCTGTAGGTTATGACCTTCGCCACCGATATATGCCCAAACTTCGTATCCGTTCTGAAGTCGTACACGTGCAACTTTACGAAGTGCGGAGTTAGGTTTCTTGGGTGTTTTGGTCGTTACCTTCACACAAACACCACGCTTGAAAGGTGAAGATTTTTCATAGTTCTGTGTCTTTAGATTGTTTACCACGCGGTGTAGGGCCGGAGATTTTGACTTCTTCGTTACCTTAACTCGTGGTTTTCGTACTAGTTGGTTAATTGTTGGCATATGAAATAGTATCCTATCAGCTTTCTTCTTCTTCGTCAACAGGGGTCGCTTTTTTGTCGTATGCGTCAAAGCCTGTTCCGACTGGAATCATGCGTCCCAAGATTACGTTTTCTTTTAGTCCACGCAAGTGATCTACTTTACCACTTGTTGCAGCAGCTATTAGAACCCTGGTTGTGTCCTGGAAACTGGCTGCAGACAAGAATGATTCTGTAGATAGTGATGCCTTTGTGATTCCTAGAAGCAACTGGCTGTAATCGACTAGTTTTTTGCCAGCTTTTGCCAACTCTTCGTTGGTATCTAGCACGTTTACTTTGCCCACGATGTCCCCTGTTACGAACTCACTGTCTCCTGCATCTTCTATCTGAACACGAGAGAACATCTGTCTAACGATTACTTCCAAGTGCTTATCAGCAATATTCTGTCCTTGTGAAGCAAAAATCCTGAGAATTTCGTTCATTATGTATCGTTGAGTCGACTCGACACCCTGCAACTTCATTAACTCGTGCAGATTGATTGATCCGTTAGTTAACCTCTGTCCAGCGACAACTGCATCACCGTCTTTTACAAGTAGTTGTTTGTATCCAGGGACCTCGTATCGCTCTATTTCTTGCTTTGTTGGCGATATTACAATTGCAGATTTGTTGACGGATGCTTTTCCAGCAATTGGGGCAACAAGTATGTCTGAATCGTTTTCAGCAGCAGCAAGAACATCACCAACAGCGACTTCAGTGCCACTCTTAATATGGGCTTTTCTGCCTGCTAGTTTTAGTGCTACTTCATCTTTTTCGTTAGATGTAACCTGGACAATATAGTGGTCGCCATCTTCCCAGACATTAGCAGTTCCTGCTACTTCTGATAGGAATGCTTGACCTTTTGGTGCTCGACATTCAAAGATTTCTTCAACACGAGGCAAACCAGTTGTAATGTCTTCTCCTGCAACTCCACCAGAGTGGAACGTACGTAGGGTCAACTGGGTACCAGGCTCTCCGATACTCTGAGCGGCGACAACTCCTATTGGGTAGAAAGCTGTTACCAGGTTACCGGTAGCGGGGTCCACACCATAAGATTTTCTCGATACTCCACGAGGGCTACTGCAACTAAGCACACTCATGATTCTAACGGAATCAATTGATTCATCAGCATCAATTTCTGCAGCAATCGCACGGGTTACTAGTTCGCCCTTTTTGATGTATTTTCCAACATTCTCTGCAACAAACCGACCTTCAAGTCGAGAGCCTAGAGTTACTCCGATTTCTTTTGAATCAGACCTTGTTACAGGGAATCCTGGGTCTGCAACCTGCTTGTCATCAGTAAATACGTCCTGTGAAACATCTACTAGACGACGAGTTAGATATCCTGAATCGGCTGTTTTTAATGCCGTATCAATCATACCCTTACGAGCACCACGTGTAGCGGTGAAATATTCTAGTGGGTTTAGCCCAACTTTGTAGCTAGAACGAATAGGAAGCTCGATAGCGCGTCCTGTAGCCTCGGTGGTTACACCAAGCATACCAACCGCGGTCATAACCTGACCAATGTTACCTCTAGCCCCTGAAACAACAGCTGTTGACATCGCATTGTCCTCTTCTGAGAATTGTTCGCTAAGCACATTTTGCACTGTAGCATTAACATTTTTCCAGTTTTCAATGGTCAAGCGGTATCTTTCTTCGTCTGTGATGAAACCTTGGTTGAACTGTTCACTAATTCCTGTTGCTTTCTTTTCACCTTCTTCGAGCATCTCTTTCAGACCAGCTACATCGCTGAAATCTGACATACCAAGAGATAATCCCGAAACGGTAGCGTACTGGAATCCGATGTCTTTTAGGTCATCTGCAAGTCTTGCGGTCAAATCTTGGCCGTAAGTCTCGTAAACATCGGCCATTACGCGTTGTAAACGCTTTTTAGTCATTGTGTCGTCCTGGAATGGGAAGTCTTCTGGGAAAATTTCGTTGAATAGCACACGGCCCAAAGTTGTTTCGCGGATCTGTCCACGGAATGATAGGCGAACATGGTTCTGAAGTTGGATCTTTCCAGCTTCGTACGCCATAACTGCTTCGTCTAGCGAACTATATGATTTGGACTCTTTTGAAAATCCTGGGCGCTCATATGTCAGATAGTAACAACCAAGAACGATATCTTGCTCGATATGCAAAATTGGTGATCCATCAGCAGGTTTTAGCAAGTTTTTGTTACTTGCCATAATTTCGCGAGCTTCTTTTTGTGAAGCTGCAGAAAGTGGCAAGTGAACAGCCATCTGGTCACCATCAAAGTCAGCGTTGAAACCTTTACATACTAGTGGGTGCAGCTGGATAGCTTTTCCTTCAATTAGCACAGGTTGGAACGCCTGAATACTTAGACGGTGGAGCGATGGAGCACGGTTGAGCAATACATATTTTTCTTTGGTAACTTCGTCTAGCGCATCCCAAACAGGGGTTTCGCCCAGTTCTATCATTCGTGATGCAGACCTGATGTTATGAGCAAATTCGTTTTCGATTAGGTATCCAATAACAAACGGCTTAAATAGCTCTAGAGCCATCATCTTTGGCAAACCACATTGATGCATTCGTAGTTCTGGTCCAGCAACGATTACTGAACGACCAGAATAATCTACGCGTTTTCCAAGCAAGTTTTGACGGAAACGACCTTGTTTACCTTTTAGCATGTCACTCAAAGATTTTAGTCGTCGTCGTTGACCACTGGCAGCAACGGCTCGACCAGATCGGGCATTACCGTTGTCTATCAATGCGTCTACGGCTTCTTGAAGCATTCTTTGTTCGTTTCTACATATAACTTCTGGAGCGTTAAGATCCATCAGTTTTTTCAGACGATTATTTCGGTTAATAACTCGTCGATATAGGTCGTTTAGATCTGATGTCGCAAAACGTCCACCGGTTAACTGAACCATTGGTCGAAGATCTGGAGGAATAACTGGAAGTACGGTCACGCACATCGAGTTAGGCTTGATGCCGGCCCGTTGCATGCTTTCTAGCAACCGTAGTCTTTTCATCAATTTCTTCTTCTTTTGACCCTTTGAGTCCTCGGTCTCTTTGCTGAGTCGAGCAATTAACTTTTCTAGGTCAATTTCGTCCAACATACTCTTTAGAGCAGCGCCACCCATTCCGACATCGATCATATCTTGCAGTTCTTCAGGTAGCTCGTGATAGTCGTTTTCGCTAACCAAACCATACTTAACCAAACTATCTAGTTGCGCTTTAAGTACTTCGTAGTTCGCGTTTAGCTCTTCTAGCTCTTTTGTTTGCATTTCAGCTAGGGCTTTAACATTCGCATCTTCTTTTTTCGCTTCTTCTTCGTATCTAGATTTGATAGCAAGTGTTGCAGCCTTTAGTTCGGCCTCTTTGTCAGAACGGTATTTTTCAACAGCTTTAGAGTCAACTTTTTTAATGATGTAACTTGCAAAGTAGGCTACTCGCTCTAGGCTCTTAACTGTCATTCCTAGCAATAAGCCCATTGCTGAAGGTGTACCCCGTAGGAACCAAATGTGCCCAACAGGTGCAGCTAGCTCTATGTGGCCCATTCTTTCACGTCGCACAATACTTCGTGTTACGATTTCGCCGTTCTTATCGACAGCAGCCTCTCGTGATCGAACACCCTTATATTTAGTGTCGTGAGGATTAATGTCTTTTACTGGACCGAAGATCCTTTCGCAAAATAGTCCGTCTCTTTCTGGTTTTTGTGTTCGGTAGTTAATGGTTTCTGGTTTTAAGACCTGACCATGAGACCAATCTAAGATGTCTGCCGCACTAGCAACAGCTAGGCGCACTGCGTCGAAGTCGGCAATATCTGGTCCGTGTGAATATCTACGCATTTGTGCTCTCCTCTACTTTATCTTGTGTC
>CAZBSC010000031.1:4362-7583 GCA_964494845.1 uncultured Candidatus Saccharibacteria bacterium
TCTGGTCCGTGTGAATATCTACGCATTTGTGCTCTCCTCTACTTTATCTTGTGTCCCATCATCGTCCGTAACTGCCACGTCATCGTCATCCGGGGGAATACCAGAACTACTAATTTCGTCGTCAATCTCCATAATGTCAAACTCATCAACGCCGTCTTCTTTCGAAACGTCAACCTCGGATATTTCAGGCGAAGGAACAGCAACTTCTGAAATGTGTTTTGACTCGTCTTTTATGTTCTGTGCCAAGATTGCTTCAGCATCGATTGCCTCATCACTAGCAATCAAATCAACTTTCAGTCCAAGACCTTGCAGTTCTTTCACTAGCACATTGAAGCTCTCTGGTACCTTTGGACCAACAATTTCAGTGCCCTTTATGATGGATTCATATGCTTTTGAACGGCCATAAACATCGTCAGACTTGATAGTTAGCATTTCTTGAAGTGTGTGTGCGGCACCATATGCTTCTAGTGCCCATACTTCCATCTCTCCGAATCTTTGTCCACCATTTTGGGCTTTTCCGCCTAATGGCTGTTGAGTAACCATTGTGTATGGTCCAGTAGAACGTGCGTGGATCTTGTCCACGATCATGTGATTTAGCTTGATCATGTACATAGCACCGACGGTTGTTTTTTCACTAAATGGCTGTCCGGTACGGCCATCGTACAATTGCTGCTTACCATCGGCTGGTTTGCCTGCTTTAACCAACAGCTCTTGAATTTTTTCAATTGGCACGCCGTTAAATGGAGGTGATACGACTTTCATGCCTAGTGCATGTGCTGCCATTCCTAGGTGTGTTTCAAACAGCTGTCCAATGTTCATACGACTAGGCACGCCTAGAGGGTTCAACAATATGTCGACAGGTGTTCCGTCTTCGGTAAATGGCATATCCTCGACAGGTAATACTCGGGCGATAACTCCTTTGTTACCGTGACGTCCACCCAGTTTGTCTCCGACGGCAATTTTTCTCATCTGAGCAACAAATACTTGGATTTGCATTAAAACGCCGGCTTTTAGCTCGTGGCCATTCTCCCTAGAGAATATCTTTACTCCAACAACTTTTCCGTGCTTTCCGTTACTCATTCTCTGAGAAGTGTCTCGAACATCTTTGGCTTTTTCACCGAAGATAGCACGCAGAAGGCGCTCTTCACTTGATAGTTCTTGTTCGCCTTTTGGTGTAATTTTTCCTACTAGAATATCTCCAGGATGTACTTCTGCACCAATTCTAACAATTCCCTCGTCATCTAGGTGCCGAAGAGCTTCCTCTGAAACATTTGGAATATCACAAGTAATTTCTTCTGGTCCTAGTTTTGTCTCGCGAACTTCAGTCATGTAGTCAACGATGTGGATAGAAGTTAGTGTGTCATCTTCGACGAGTTTTCTAGAAATGATTATCGCGTCTTCGAAGTTATATCCATTCCATGGCATGAAAGCAGCAATCAGATCTTTTCCTAATGCTAACTCACCGCCCTGTATAGACATTCCTTCGATGATTGGGTCGCCTTTTTTTAGCTTGTCACCAGTATTAACTACAACTTTTTGATTAATACAACTGCCTTCGTTGCTTCTTACAAAGTGTTGTGGGTAATAGGTAACTTTGCCAGCGTTCTTGTATTTTATGACAACTTCATTTCCGTCGGCTTTTACTACTTCGCCGTCTTCTTCTGCAGCGGTTAGCTGTCCAGTGTTTTCGGCGACAACAGTTTCTAAGCCTGTTCCAACTAGGGGTGATTGAGGTTGAATCAGAGGCACAGCTTGACGTTGCTGGTTGCTACCCATGAGGCTTCGATACACATAGTTCTTTTCAATAAATGGAATTAATCCAGCGCTTGATCCAATAATTTGGCGCCTAGATGCGTCCATGTGTGTTACTTCGTTAGAGTTTGTTTCACCAGCTTTTAATCGGATTCGGGCAGAAACACGCTCTCGGGCAAAATATCCGTCATCACCATACCTTTCTGCTGCGCTGGCAATAACTGCTCGCTCTTCATCAGCAGCATCTAGAAACTCGATTTTATTCGTTACTTTTGCTTTAACTGGCCATGTTACTTGCTTCTTAACAGTTGCG
Organism: uncultured Candidatus Saccharibacteria bacterium; assembly: GCA_964494845.1. GTDB lineage: Bacteria > Patescibacteriota > Saccharimonadia > Saccharimonadales > JAGQNJ01 > CAYRSA01. Next base: position 6,428 of record CAZBSC010000031.1, read on the forward strand.
AGCTTTTTGGCATCGGCTGCTGTAATTACTTTGCCAGCCTTTACAATGACTTTACCTTTTTCGTCCTCAAGGTTGGCGCTAGCTATGTGGCCAGCAGCATCTTTAGCAGTAACAGCACTAATAACTTTTCTATAAGGCGTTTCTACAAAACCATAGTCATTGATACGAGCGTAACTAGCTAGGTTCAAAACCAGTCCGATGTTAGCTCCTTCTGGCGTCTCTACGGCACATATACGACCGTAGTGGGTTGCATGGGCATCACGGACTTCGAAACCAGCACGTTCTCTAGATAGTCCGCCTGGGCCCATAGAACTGAGGCGTCTCTTGTGAGCCAGTTCTGATAGTGGGTTGATCTGGTCCATGAACTGAGACAACTGCGAGCTAGCAAAAAACTCACGAACAGCCGCTACTACAGGACGTGCGTTGATGAGCTGTCCAGGTGTAACTGTTTCGATCTCACTCATCGACATACGGTCTTTGGTGTTTCGCTCCATTCTCAGTAGTCCGATTCGGAACTGTCGTTGAACCAGCTCTCCGACCAATTTGACTCGTCGATTAGCCAAAGAGTCGATGTCATCTGCCGGTTCTTGAGTGTTGTTTAATCTAATAATTTCAGCAATGATAGCTGTCAGATCGGCTAGGCGCATAATGCGGTTTTCAGCAGTATTAGGAATATCAATATCAAGTCGTTTGTTTATTTTGTAGCGCCCAACTCGGGAAAAGTCGAATCGCTTAAAATTATAAAACATGTTTTCTAGCAGTGAGCGTGCGTTATCAACGGTGGCCAGGTCGCCCGGACGTAGTCGCCTATAAACTTCGATGAGGGCATCATTTGTGCCTTTTGCAGGATCTTTGTCGATAGTTAGGTCAATATAATTACGTTCGCCTTGGTCAACATGCGCAAAAGTTTCACGCATTTTAGCCTCGTTCATGCCTAATGCACGTAGCAGAGTGGTCACTGGAATCTTTCGCTTTCGGTCGATTTTGACGTACAAAGCACCATTAGCGGCAGTCTCGAACTCCAACCATGCGCCACGTCCAGGTATAACCTTGGCACCGTACTTGTTTTTGCCATTGTGTTGGTCGGCCGTAAAGAAAACACCAGCTGATCGAATTAGCTGGCTTACTACAACACGCTCTGCGCCGTTAATAACAA
>CAZBSC010000032.1:0-3081 GCA_964494845.1 uncultured Candidatus Saccharibacteria bacterium
TACAAGGCACTTCTCAGAATCTAGGTTCATCACTCGGCACCGCCGTTATTGGATCCATACTTATAGCCTCGTTAACATCGGGTTTTGTGAGTAATATATCTCAAAACAGCGATATACCAAGTAATGTACAATCATCAATACAAACAAAAAGTACAGCTGGTATTCCTATTGTTTCTACTCAACAAGTTGAGGCTGCTGCAACTAATGCCGGCTTAGACACAGCTACCGTGGAATCAATTACGGCGGACTACCAGTCTGCTGAAGTAAATGGCCTAAAGCAAGCGATGTTCTTTATTATGGTGATAGCACTTCTATCGATGTTATTATCTAAAAACATCCCAAATAAAAAAGTAGCCTCATAAACAAAGACTACTTTTTTGATACTACAAACCTAGGATTTGTTTTTTCTTCGCGGCAAATTCTTCGTCGGTTAGAATTCCATCTGTGTGCAGTTGGCCTAATTTTTCGAGTTGTGCCATTTGATCATCTTGCGCTGGCGCAGCAGAAACCTGTTGCGTTGGTTGCCCTGCATCTTCTTGAGCATAACGCCTTGCTTGGCGTCGGCTAACATTATTTGATACAGCTGTTGCGGTACCCGAAACAACCGCGACTCTAGCCATACCCCGTAGTAATCCTGGCATATTATTCTCCCTCTTTTTGATTAATTTCCTCGTTGGCATCAGGGTGTATGCGACCCTCGGCCACAAGAACGCCACCGGCATTTTTAATGGCTTGTTTTAAGCCCTTGGCCCATAATTGCTCGATTATCAGAAGTCCAGCAGAAGTGTTGTTTTCTAGTACCTCCCCAGTCTCTTCGATGTCTTCGTCAGTTATTAGGGCACCAGATTTGCTGCCTATAACTTGTTTTACGACCTCGTTGTCTAATGTGCTCAGTTCGAGAGCTTCTACGTTGCCGGCGTTATCTTTTACGATTAACGCCAAGTCGAGCACGGCAATCGTACCGTTATCCATAGCTTTTTTTAGCTCGCTAAGTATCTCGCCTTTAAAGTTATTGCCTTCAAAACCGACAATAATATAGTCTATTGGTCCCCTCATTTTCCTCCTTTGTTACTGCTACTTAATTATATCACGCAGCAAAAGCCGCCTTGTGGACACAAAGCAAAAAGCACAACCGAGTAGTTGTGCTTTTATATTGCTTATATAGATCTTTATCCGCGAACTTCGTTGCCTCGTACAGTCAGTGCGTAGATAACTAGAATGTCGATAGTGATTGCCACTATTGCCCAAACAGGATATGTATTCGCGTAGGCTAGATTAGCTACGATGCTAATCATAGCAATAACTACACCAATGATTCGTGCCCAAACGGCGCCGTTCATCACTGCAAAACCTGCTGCAAAAACGATAACTCCTATAAAAAGATGTATCCATCCCCAGGTTGTAAAATTGAATGCGATCAAATGGTCTTGTGTCACAACAAGCCATTTATTATTTAACAAAGCTGTTAGGCCCGCTATACCTTGCAGGACTCCTGTCAGGATCATCATAAATCCTGCGAAAACAATCCAGCCTGTCCAGCCAGATGGTTGATTATTGTTTGCTGCCATAAAACCCTCCTTAGTTATATTTCAACTATACACTTCATAAAATTATTTTGTCAAATTAACCATATGCATGTATAAATGCTTATGCTTGCAAAAAGCATTTTTTAGGAAGAAAATGTAATAAAAGGAGTAGTCAACTATGGCAAAACCAGTTACCACCTCAAAAAAAGCCGTTAAATCTGCAGCCAAAACAGTGGAAGTTATCAAAAAACCAGCCAAAAACTTCCGTCGAAACGTAATAATAACTGGGATAGTTGCTGGACTTTTCATTGTGCTAGCAAATTCGGCAATATGGGCTAATAGATATCTATTTGATTCCAATAATTTTACGAATACAGCCGTTAGCTCATTAACATCAGATTCCAGTCGAAATGCTTTAGCTGCTGAAATAACTGACCAGGCCTTAAAGGATTACCCCAAGATAAAAAGCGTTGTTGATGACACGGCGATTAATTTTATTAGTGGTTTATTGGGATCCAACCGCGTAGAGCAAATACTGACCAAGACAGTGTCTAGATTACAAATCTTTTTAACTTCTCCAAAACGTGAACCAGTGGTTATAAATTTAGAAAATACTAAAGAGGTTATAAGCAAATTGATTCAGGTATCTGGCAGGGAAGAAGAGGCTTTGATTGACCCAGCAAAAATTCCCGACCAAATTACAGTTTTCAACCCAGATAACTTTCCGAACTTTTACAATGCTGGCGTTACCTTGACATGGCTAAGCCCGCTACTCGGTATTGGCGCCATTGCTCTTCTTGCCTGGCCGTATGTCAGCCACCGCAAACACTATCAGGAGCTATTAATTATCCAAGGGTCTTGCGTAGCGGTTTTCGGTGCACTTGCTTTATTGTTGGGCCCACTAGTTCGTCCTGTAGCTCTTGGGAATATTCAGAGTGCGAATATCCGCATTGTTGTTGGCAATCTTTATGATGCATTTATCGCCACATTTAATAGTCAAACAATGTTTGTAATCGGTTTCGGATTGCTAGCAATAATTACGAGCGGCGTAATTATTGGCATACAACGATACAAGTCTAGTAAAAAATAAACTATTCTCTTTCACGAATATCAGTATGATTTAGGCCATAGTAATGTGCCACTTCATGCCATAGTGTGTGCTTAATTTGCTCTGCTAATTCTTCCTCGGTACTGGACATTTGTTCGATTGGAAACTTGAATAGAGTTATTTTATCGGGCAGAACAAGACTATAGTTATTGCCTCGGCCGGTCAAAGGTATCCCTTCGTACAGGCCTAGCAGGATCTGATGTGGGCCAACTTTTTGTTTTTTTAGTTGTTCGGGCGTCGCGGTGTTTTCTACTACTACAACAACATTATCTAGATTTTTTTGGTAGCGCTCTGGCAACGCGTCCATAGCATCGGCAACATACTGTTCGAATTTTTCTTGGGTTACACTGAACACCCTACTATATTAACAGAGAACCAAAACTTAGTTTCACAAAACTACTATGGAGCTCATGCTTTGGATTTTGTGGCAATTATATTAAACTAATA
>CAZBSC010000032.1:3181-7235 GCA_964494845.1 uncultured Candidatus Saccharibacteria bacterium
AATGTTGGCCAGTCCTTGAAATCGTATTTTCTCGTACTATTCGGTTTGATAGCTATGTGCCTGGGTTGATTGTGGCAGTTGCTATTTTTGTCCTTGGCTGTGGCGTGGATTTGCTCCCATTTCTTATCGTCCCAACGATATACGTTCAGAGGTTCTTCCGGGCAATTATTGGTGACATATATTGTGTTTGGAAACTGGTTTTGGATCGAAAATGATACGGCTTCACCCGGTTTATAACGTTCTTTGCTGACTTTTAGACTAATGCTGCCTGGCGGAAATTGGTCTTCATCGTGCTCTTCATAGACGTGTAAGCCGAGTTTTACGAAGCCGGCGATCAGTAATATATAGAAAATTACCCACAGTATGTGGAATCTTATAGTCATATGTTTTGTGCGTAATTCTCGGTTTAATCTCATACTGTTTTTGCCCTCCATAACCTAGCCAAGCTGGCATACATTACTATGAAAGCAGTCAGAATCCATAGCCATCGCAACACGCCGCTTGATAGGTCGGTCCCTAAAAAAAGAGAGTGTACGAATACAAAAATCATCGCAAGGTAACTGAGTAAATGGGTTACTTTCCACAAACCGGGTTTTTTTTCAATCCATAGCAGGGAAGTCAGGACGATTGCCAAGGACAAATACAGCGATAAAACACCCAGGGCTACATATAGTGAGCCGACCGATACCCCCAATAAGTTTATCTGTTTGTAGGTTGCCGCAAACGGAACTAGTAGCGACATCAGCCCGAAAGGCACGAAGTTATCAAAATATAACGAGCCTACATGTACAACAACAGAAATAGCAAATGCAATACCCAGGGCTCTATGTGAAGCCCAGGCCGTTATCGGCTCGAAAAAGCTGAAAGTGTGACCAGTAAGCAAGCCAACACCCGACAGCATTAATAGTACGAACGTAGCCGCTGCTACCAAACCAGATATACGAGTCAAGTACCATGGCCATGATGCGCGCACTCTTTCCACTAGACCATGTGCAACAGAAGATTTAGGGGTGCGTTCGACTGTGACACTGGGCGACGATGTTGGCTGAGCCGAAGAAGTCGCTGATAAGCTTCCTAATACGGTAATCCCACCGAGTGTTGACGCCAGAATAACGAGAGTAATAAAAAATAATCTACGCATGTTCAACTTCATTTATTTTAGCAATATTTTTATAGGTTCTGCTTATCCTAAAACCGCTACCCATTAACATTACACCATTTCTTTCATTCTTGCTCTGTAGCAGTATTCCCTTAACTATACTTTTGCTCAGAATTTTTTTAGCAAAATTTTCACCGCCAATTAATACGCACGATGCCATTACATCAGCCGTAGTTGTATCGGAAGCTGCCACGCTACACATTTGGTATTTTGACTTTGCAGGGTTACCGGTACGCGGATCTATTAGGTGATATTGGGTTTTGTTATTTTTGTGTCTGGAAAGGCCAGAAGTAGCAACCGCGAATTTGTGATCTACACTAATATACTTGCCAACAGTTCTATCGGGGTCCACAAGAGATTGTATTTTTATCTTTTGTTTATTAGTTTTAGAACTCTTGGCTATTATGTCTCCGCCAATGGATAGACAATATTCAGGCATAGCCATAAAATCTAATGTGTCTGCGAGCTTGTCCGCAAGGTAACCTTTACCGATGCCCCCCAAATCTATCGCTGTGTTGCTGGGTATTTTTGCCCAGTCTTTTCCAATTTCCAATTTTGAACTACTTTCCAAAACACGGGTGCTATAGTCTATTGTCGATAATCGTTCCCCGCCGGAACTAAAAGAAGTAATGTATCCTACTCTATTTAGTGAAGGCAAAATAAAGGGGTTGAATAAACCATCACTAGCTATCGCCAACTCTTTGGTTTTTTTGAGGATATCATGAAATTCTTTTGACACCTTAACTTTTTTGCCGGCCTTAGAGTTGAATATTGTAAGCTCGCTGGTTGTTAGAAAACGACTAAATTTATTCTGAAAGTTTTCTACTTTTTGCCATAGGATGATAAATAATTTTTCAGCACTGGACTTATCAGGGGCAGCTATTTGCAGTTCTAATTTTGTCCCTAGCGCCTGAGCAGACTGCATGTAAATAATATTTTTCATGAGACGGTACTAGTAGGAGTGCTTTTTGGCGTCGTTGTCGGCGATGGTTTGACAGTAGTGGTTGGCGCTGGCGAAGTTGTATTATTGTTGCCAGTAGATTGACTACCACTTGATGGAGTGGTTTGGACGACGTCTTTTTGGTTGATATTAGTATTAACCTGGGGCTTTATTGAATTAATGTTGTTATCTGCAGGTATAACATTGGATTTTTTTGAAGTGCCAGTTACTTTGGATTCTAGTTTTGGGATAGTTTTGTACAGGTCCAAAGCCACTATAAAGAACCCGCCAATAAGAAACGACAGACCAGTGAGTGCGTATATATTAAAAGGCCAGCTTTTCAGTTTTCCAGTTTGACGGTGAGAACCTTGGCTGAACGCCTCACTCAAAATTGCGCTTTTTGGGATCCCTTGCTTTTTCAGCAAACCAAAAACCGCTTTCATATAAGCTGGTGGCCCGCAGACAAAATAAGTTTGTTTGCTGGAATTTAGACCCAACTGGGAAATATTTTCAGTATTTAGCTGCCCGGTGATGACTTTTTCGCCTTTTAGTTTTTCAGTATCTCCATCACCAATAATGTATGTGACTGTTAGGTTAGGGTTTTTTTCTTGAAGTTCCCGTATAGATTCTAAAAAGGGTACGTCATTTTGATCTCTGCAGCTGAAAACTAGGTGAACTTTATTAGGTAACCCCAGGTCGGTAGCATAGCGCATCATGCTCACGAAGGGTGCTATGCCAATACCTCCAGCGAATAAAACTACATCTTCATGCAATTGCGGGTTGAAAACGAAGCCACCGAAAGGTCCCCTCAGGGCGACCAAGTCGTCAACTCTTAGCCTCTCGATAGCAGACGTAAAACGGCCTTTTACGCGCATGCTGAACTGGATCAACTGTTGGTTGGTGGGTGACGTCGTTATTGAGAAACAGCGCATAACAGTTGGGCGCAGCCTGTCGCGTAAACCAATAGCGGCATATTGCCCGGGTTGATAGAGAAGAGGTTCACTATCCTCTAGACACTCTAGTGTTAGGACTCTGACCGTTGGCGTTAGTTTCTTATTGTTGATAACTCTGTATTGGTACACATATCATTTTACTACGTATTTATAATCGATGTGCATATGCTTTTTCTGGCCCCTACCCACGGTAATGGTTGCAAAAATGCAATTATATTACAAAAATATATAGTTCTATGCTATAATGAGGTTGAAAGTGGTTACTAAAACCTCTCCGTTGTATTAATTTGTTCTTGTAAAAAAACTTACTATCAACTTCGGTCAGAAGATATTAATTCGCTAAGTTATAAGTAAAGTAAAAAGAAGGATAAAAACAATGGCAATGAAACTATATGTAGGCGGCCTAGCTTACGCAATCACGGAAAAAGAACTAGAAGAGCTGTTTGCTTCGCAGGGTACAGTAACTAGCGCAGTGGTCATAAAGGACCGAGACACTGGTCAATCAAAAGGATTCGGTTTTGTCGAAATGGCTGACATCAAAGAAGGCCAAAACGCGATCAAAGAACTGAACGGTAAAGAAGTCAGCGGACGTGCAATTATGGTCAACGAGGCTCGTCCACAAGAAGACCGACGCTCAAATGGCGGCGGCAGTTTTCGCAAGTCTTACTAGAACAAATATTTTTCTATTCTAAATAAAAAAACCGGGCTTTAACTATTTAAAGCCCGTTGAACGGTGTTTAAAATGATAAAAATTAACAAACATATTGAAATTGTGCGATCTTCCTACAGTTGGCTTAGTTCTATGAGCCAAGAGTCTCATGACGCACTGAAGACAGTACTGAAAAAAAACTATAAAACAGTTGGGACAACAATAGTTAATAACCCTGCAGACCTTGATCTTATTATCGCAAAAAACCCTGATCTAGTCTTTCTAGGCATGAAGTTCGTGCCGTCCGATGAACGATTAGGGCTAAAAGACACAAAAAGAATATGGGTCACAGA
>CAZBSC010000033.1:0-7037 GCA_964494845.1 uncultured Candidatus Saccharibacteria bacterium
ATCTCGCAGTCCTATCTGGACACTGTTTCGGAAAAAGACCCTCGAGAATTTCTATCGAATATTTCATCTAACATGCCGACCTTCAATAGCTCAATTGAAGATGACAGAAGCTATACGGCTAAGCACATCGAATGGTTAAAGCTTGATGGTTTTGATTTTGGAACGTCTACCCAGTCAATAAATAATGAATGGTATAAAAATATTCTGGATCTTAGAAAAGAAATTAAGCAGTTAAGAGCTGACTTAATGCAGCAGAAAGTTGAGCTAGATCAAGCATTTCTGAAAAAGGATAAAGTTCTACAGACACGGGAAAAACTCAAAGAAAAAAGTCAGGCCAACAAATTAATCTTCGAGAAAAATACAAATTATGAATGGCTTAAGAACGAAAAGGACTATATACGTGATGTCGGCTACGAGTCTCTCGCTAGCATAACAGAGAGAGTGATTACTTTATTCGTCTCCAAAGTAGTCGATCGTAAAGTAAATGCTTTCTCCGCAAGGATAAATGATTTTAAACTTTCAAAGGAGCTAGATAAGCTTTTGCGTGAACTTCCACTCGAACTGTATGAAACCTACCGCTCAATCATTTTCGATTCGGATAAATCAAGAAGAGAACGTCGTCAAAAGTTGGAAGCAATTCAAAAGTATTTTGCAGGTAGGGCCAGCGCTCAAATAAAATGGATGAAGAATGTCGCTGAAGTTAGTAAGTTTGAAAAGTTGGCAAATTCCATATCTATTCATGCTACAAAATTAGAAACAAAGCTTGGTGAGCTGAACAGCCAACTAAGTGCTGAATTACTGGATGAAATTTCAATGCAGAGATTCGAGGACTTGTACAAGGAGCATGGAAGTAAGTTATTCGATCTGATACATCGACGACATGCTATTGGCGAAGACCTGAAGAGTCATATAAATCTTAACCCTAATTCTGTTCGTGAAGAAATCATGCGAGATAAACAGGAGTATGATGCACAAGTAAAGAACTATGTGCGAAACAGAATTGCTGAGCAGTCACGGAGGTACCGTTCTGAAAAGCGGTATAGGGCCGCACTCGAAGGTATTGCTTGGAAGTTGAGTAAAACAAAGAAAGCATACAAGACATTCGATCGTCTTAAGTCGGATCCCTTCAATTTCGAAGCAATGTCTGCCGTCACTCCAATATGGATGATGGGACTTGATGACGCATCTCGCGTATTGCCGCTTCAGAATAATTTATTCGATTACGTTATCATAGATGAAGCGTCACAGTGTAATATTTCCTATACTTTGCCAGTTATGTACCGTGCCAAACACGCAATCTTTTTTGGAGACACGCTACAAATGCGTGACACCACAATCGCGTTTAAGTCCAACAACCAACTATTGTCACTGGCCAATAAGCATGCAATTCCAGAGGACTTACAGATAAAAGCTGAAGGTGATTCAGTTAAATCAGTCATGGACATTGCAAAACTCAATGGATTTGAAACAACTGTTCTTAAGAAGCATTATCGATCCCCGCTAGAGTTGATTGGTTTTTCAAACGATAATTTCTATGCACCTAAAAATCGAAAACTGGAAGTAGTCAACGACGACATACTTGCTACTGAAGACGGCCGCGTATTAAAAACTCACCTCATTCAAGCAAACCCAAATGTTGAGATATCTGCAAAGTCTAATCTTACTGAGGCCTACTACATTAAACAGTTAATTGAGAAGATCCAATCAGATGAGCGCACTAAGGATAGATCAATAGCAGTACTATCGTTCTTCAATGAACAGGCAGAACTACTCCGTCGAGTAATACCCGATGAGAGCATAAAGATATCTGCGATCGAGGGCATTCAGGGAGACGAGCGCGATATCATAATATATTCGTTTGTTATTAAAACTCCTCAGGAGAAATCTCGATACAATCGACTTACCGGTGAAGGTGGGGAGTTAAACAAAGAAATTGCGGCTGGTCGCGTCAATGTTGCCTTTAGTCGTGCGAAACTTCAGGTACATGCCGTTACTTCGCTTGCGCCGCACTTATGGCCTGACGGTGTGTGGATTAAAAAATATCTTGAATATATTGAGGAGCATGGACGAGTAAATAGGTTGTCAAAATCAGAACAGCACTTTGACTCTCATTTCGAAGAAGAAGTATTTAGTTACTTGATGCAAAAGCTTGATATGGGAAAATACCGAGTCGCAACCCAGGTAGAAAGTTGTGGCTTTAAGATTGATCAAGTCATTACTAATATCAAGACGGGTAAGAAACTAGCTATTGAGTGTGATGGCCCTACTCACTTTGATGACGGAGACGGTCAGGTACGAGTTGAAAGTGATTATGACAGGCAGCTTGTTCTTGAGACTGCACACTGGCATTTTTATCGAATTTCATATATTGACTGGCAGCAAACTCGCAAAACAGCACAAGACGACCTCTTGAGCTATATTAAAGATCATTTTTCAGATCGTAAAAAGCAAATAAGCACTGAGCGAAAAAAAATAATTGAGCAAGAGTATGTGCCGGTAGAAGTTGAAGTGCCCGAAGATTTCATCGCCGAACAAAAGGAACGGGCCGCCAATATCAGCTCTCGTGGTTACTTCGGGAGGCCCCCTGCTAAATTTAAGGAGCATAGTGTAGGAACAACACCTCAGCTCGGATTATTTGTGGCCAGCAAAAGTCCGGACGAGTTATCAGATGAGATTACCGAAGGGCCATTGACCAAAAAAAACAGTACTGTAGTTGAACCCGTTGTAAAGTCTTCACAAAGTAACGACACTTCAAGCGTTTTTAAGCAAATTGATGAAATAGTACTCAGTAAAAAACGCTCTGTTGTAGTATCCAAGCGAGGAGATAACGTGTACTGGTTTAATGAAAAAGTGAGTGGTAGTAGTTATAGTGGTTTTACTCAAAAAGGCTTCGGTATAAATTCTGACGATTATGAAGATTTTAAACAAGCCCTAAAAGCTATTTCAAACAATGCTTCAGCACCAGAGAAAAGATTTAAAGTGAACTCGACGACAGATGTTGTGATTTATCATCCATCTCCAGGTATTGTTGATATTCGTCAGCACATAACATCACAGAAATACACAGGTTGGACCAAGAAAGGAATTCGAGTAACAGATGTGAACGCTAAACTAATAGCGGAACAATTATAGAATTCTTTAGATGTTATCTTAGAAGGCATCTATCGAACTAGTATGTTGTATGCTGACTATTTGAGTTTTTTGAGGCGGAGGTTGCCTAGGTCTACAGGTTCACCAACGACTTTGTGCATGGCTTCTGCGACATCTTCGATACTAAAGTATATTCCGGTAGTGCGTTTTAAGTGATTTCGAACAGTACGAGCGACATCTTCTGAATATATAATCTTGCCAATCGTTTGCGGGGCAAGCGCGCTGACTCGTTTCCAAAAGCCGTCAAGTTCATTATTTAAAATACATTTTTTTGAAAGATATACGATTAGTTCTGCGGCTGTTTTGAAGTCTGACTTATCCATAAGGTCTAAACTGAACACAAGTTTTGAAGCAATGGGTTTGCCGAAGTTGACTCTAAAAACTTCTACTTGCCGACCATTTAATAACAAGATCCAATCAATGCCTTCGTTGGCTGCATAATTAAGACTTTGTCTTAGATGCTTTTGGTCTAAATCAAGCTGTATTGATTTCACCTCGACGACAAAGTGCTTTTTTCGCCCAACCTGAACAACGTAGTCAGCGTATTCGCCTCGAATTCGAAACTCAGTCTTAATTTCTTCAAGCTCTTTGTACCCCAAAACCTCAGTTAAGAAGCTATTGGTCATAATGCGCGTTGCTGATTCATCGAGGTTCGAAAACTCTTTTCGCAGATATTTACGTTTGTATTTTTTTAGTTTTTCCCTAACATCGTTTACCTGATTAGTCGTAGCCATGCGTTAATTATGTCACCAAAAACACCCAATAGAAAACGTTAATGCAAATTACTCCAAATGTGACAGAAAAGCTCAGCGAAATTTTTACTAAATAAAGGGTTCGACACTATATAGGGGCGGGTTAGTGCATTTTGTCGGCATCGGTAGAAACCGATGAATTGTAGGGTTCAAGAACCGAGTCCAGCCGAAAACCAGTTGAGAATCCTACACTAAAAACAATATTCGAGACCGCTTGCGTTTTTTCGGCGCGGTTATTGAGCTCTACGATTCAATAGTGTTTATGACTCAGCCAAGAGTTTTGATTACTTTGGTGATACAAAGTAATGACACCGCTAACCGACAGGATTGCAAGAAAGAGGCTTGAGCCAGGGCGGTCTCTTTGCATACTTTCTGGGCTGTTGCAGAAATTATGAAACCTGCTTGTGCTTGCATAAACCCAACGCGATACTACAATAAGCGTACTATGGTAGATCTTGCGCCAATGTTGCCAATTGAAGTCCAGGCAGAGTATGCCGCCAGATACGCTATTGGTCAGATAACACCAGACATTACCTCGATGCGATACACCCATCGGGTTATATACCAACGCGCAAGAGCGCATCTGCAAGATGAAATGCCCGTTGGTATTAGGAGTACTTTTAAGGTTGCACAAAATGAAGTTGTTAGTTACGAGGTGGGCGACATACCAAATATGCTGGATGCACTCGAAGCAGTTATCGGTGAAAGGCCCAGTTGGATGTATGATACTGACTATATTGTCGAACATGAGGGCGACCATGGCGAGGCTGCGATAGGAGCTCGTGCTTCAGCCTGTTTATACGGTGCAAGTGTTAGTTACGGGTTAGAGCGAAAACATGGCAGTAGTAGATATACACCCACAGATGGTCGCCGACCCTATATATCCAGAGTATTCACTCGATATATAGCAGATCATCCTATGCCTGTTATTGCAGCAGCCTCCGTAACGGTAAGGCCCCAGGAGCCATCAAATGCTGATCTAACGTTGTTGCAGCGGTTCGGCTACAAAAACCCTCGGGAGCTCGATGCACGAATCCTATTATGGAATGAGGTTAACCCCGATTATCAGTTATTGCGGCCACGATCATGCATTGAAGACTAAGGGGTTTGACCCCAGGCATCGGCGAATTACTGCTATTAAAGGGTGTTTAGGGCTTAGTCAAGAGTTTTGATTACTTTGGTGATACAAAGTAATGAGGCAGATATTTGCATATGTTACGGATGGAACAGTCGTAGGGCTAGAATTCAATAATTAAAATACATTCGTTGAAATAAAATTGGATTATTATATAATCTTTGTATGAGCTTGCAAGAAATAGAAGCATTTGAATCAGCTTTAGGCCAAGAAGGTGTCGATATGTTGAGCGCTACGCTCGACACATATAATGACCCACAGGCGCTAGGTCGACAGTTAGCAAAAACCTACGGCCATACACACTTAGGCGGCGTAGTTGCCTATAATTCTGACTATTCTGTTTTATTAGACCCTACGGGGACATCAGAAAGTTGGTTTTTTCCTCGAAATGCCTATTTGCGAGGAGGGCTATACGGCGTACATGTCGCGTATAACTTTCTTAATGCGCATTCTATTGAGCAGGTCTGCGGGGTTGACCCGGTCGTTGTTATGGCAAACGAATCCGGACGTTTTCCCGGTATTCCAACAGTCGTTTTTGATACAATATCTCCAGAAGAAAAAGTTGCGCTAGCGCTGGTAGACGCTGGTCATAGGGGGTGGCAAGAGAGCCCCGAGTACCACGATTTGATAAATGACTGGATAGGCGGAATATCACCTGAGAAACAATTCCAGGACTTCGTCAGGGTAGGTCTGGGGGCTGTATTGGCTAGCATGCGGGGCGCTTATAGCCACGCAAAAATGGCCGATGTAGTGGAAATGGATATGGAGTTAGAATGGGCTCATGCAGTGGACTACAATGTCGAGTTTAGACCAGAATAAGACTAGTTTAGGCTTTTTTTAGAAAGTTTAGTACCACTTTGTGGTCGCGCTCGTACCAATCAGTGTGCCACTGTATAATTTCGATGCCTTGTTTTATGGATCTTTCAAGAGAAGGCGACATCTTTGGCTCGAAGAAATCTTTGAACTGTTTCATGTATTTTTTGCCTGTAAAAACGCGAGCTGCATATATCGGGAACCGTGAAAAGCTGAGATCTGTACCCAGTATTTCACCAAGCCAGCCCCAGTTATGCTGCAGCCATTGCCAGGCGGCATCTCGTCCGAAACGGTTCATCAACGCGTAAGCTATCCAATAGGCTGCGTCCTGGCTACGAACATCTTTGGTTTTTACCATGGCTAGGGCTTTTTTGGTCAAATCTACGTCCTTGAAGCCTGTAATTGCCGAGGCCAAAGAAGTGCGGACCTCGCTATTGGTTGACTGGTTGTGCCAATTAACAAAAATGTCGAACTCTTTTTTGCCACCGTGCCTGGCGACTGTCCCCCAGACAATACCGCGGATGTCAGGCTGGATATCTTCTGGTGATTTAGAATTTTGGAACAGATGTTGGCAGTGTTTGATGACTTCGGGATCGTCAGAACTAGACATTAATCCGAGTATCGTCGATCGGAGCAACGTATCGAAATAATCTTCGTCCTTTTTCGGTTGCCATCCCAGGCGTTTGAACTGTTTCGTGGCTATAGACCGCACAAATGGTTTCATGGCTTCTCGTATGTTCTCGTCGTTGCCCATTACTGATTTAACGTCACCAATCGCGCTAGCGATAGAATCCCAAACTGCTGCGTTGTCTTCGTCGCCATAATGGGATAACAGTAATAGGGCGTCCTCGGTGCTACCATATCCGGCTTTCGCAACCTCGAAACTATCTGAAAGTAATCCCAGTCTTGCAAGTGGAGTTATTTTGCCTTCACTAATCAAGTTGGCTAGTTTCTCGGTTGTTTTACGGTCATAGGTGGTTCTATAAAAACCACTACGAGTTTTGTTGATGTAACAATCGTCTCCATTACCGGTTAGGGAAAAACTGGAGCTATCTGTTGATAGAACGGCATCAGCTAGTCCATTTCCACCACGCAGGGGAATAGGCCACCGCAAAGGATGGTCAATTTTCGCGGGCTTAGCCAAGAAAAATCGTTGCTGAGAGACAGTGGCTTTCGCTCCTTCAAAA
>CAZBSC010000034.1:0-6225 GCA_964494845.1 uncultured Candidatus Saccharibacteria bacterium
TACAATCCACATAGCTTATTTCCCCTGTTATTAGTGTATTTACATTATACCACTTCCGCCCACTGTTTTCGTCAAAAAATGAAAAAAGACCATGATAAGATGGTCTTTATTTTTGGTGGGCGAGGAGGGACTCGAACCCTCAAGGTTTATTCAACCAGCGGATTTTAAGTCCACCGCGTATACCAATTCCGCCACTCGCCCTTTTAGTTGTTAATGGAGGTGCGTGCGGGTAACGCTCCCGCCTACCAGGTTTTGCAGACCTGTGCCTAACTTCTCGGCCAACGCACCGCAATACCTAGACATTCTACCAAAAAACACCTCAAAAAGAGACATGTTTTTCTCTAGTGATGCAAAAAGAATAATTTATAGGCTTCGATAAAGCCCCATACTGCTAGGCCGATGAAGGCTATCGAGCCCAAGAATGATATAACTGGGTTCTTGACCGCGGCAATAGTTTTTTTCGGCGAGATGAACAGGAAAATATTTAACAGCATATGCCCTACTATTACTCCGATTCCAAAACCAAAAACATTGACGATATTAAATAATGGCACATAACCGGCAAAATCATCGAGGCCTAACAAAAATGGCACAGTGAACGAAATAGCCAATAGCCCCAGAAGTGTGTTCTTGGTCACAGCTTTCAGGGTGTGCGATGGCACAATCTTTGACAAGAACGGGTCGACGACTTTATTCCACTTGGCCAATGCCTTGTCCAAGACTTTTACCATAATTCGAAACCACTTTGGATATGATTTATTCTCTGTATCGATAAAACTAACCCCGTCTTGGGCCAAGCGCATCAAAACCAACCCTGCCAATAAAACCATAAGACCTAGTAGCCAGTTTACTTCTTTAAAAAATGCCCAGATTAGTAAAACCAACATTGTGCCCAGCGCATTACCTAGTGCTGTGCCAATCTCGATACCGATTCTGCCTTTTATTCCGGGATTTTTATCCATTAAACGCCCGATGTAAATGGCAAAATCAATCGACGTTTTCAGGTAAACAGTTAGACCAACGAGTATGTCCGGTAATCTGATAGTCGTTAAAATTGGTTCATTTATAAAGTGGTTGAGCGCCAGCACTTCTAGCCAAAGCAAGACAACCAAAAATCCACAAACAATAAAAGTTAGTGCCAGCGGTACTAATCGCCATATTCCACCGTCATGGCCGGCATCGTTCGCCATCATAAATCTACCTCTATGCAACTACCCTGCGGCACAGGCACATCCCATGCTTGCTCGTAGGTCAGGTTTTTAACAATCGCATAAAATTCTTGGATGATGACCATAGATGTAACTATTAAAACCGTTTGGTATTTCTTCTGCTTTAATTCTTGGATAAAACTTTCGACACGTTTTTTTAGGTCTTCCTGCGACTCTCCATCATTAAACCTTACAGTCCATCTATTTTCTACACTATCCAACGCCTCGTGATAGACCAAATAATGAACATCTTCGAAACCAGTTCTTACATCGTTCAGTCGCGCATCAACCTTTAGCGGTATTTTATGATGTACGTTTATGATTTCTGCTGTTTGCTTTGTTCTCTTTAGTTCGGATATATAAATCGTATCAAACTGTACGTTCTGCAATTTTGTTGCAAGTTTTTTAGCCTGTTCGATGCCTTTTGCTGTCAAATAGACGTCTTTAGAAGGATCAGAGTTGCTCAGACCCAGCTCGTTATAATTGGTCAAGCCATGCCTGACTAGATATATTTTCACTTTACTATAGTAGCAAAATATACGTAAATCGAGAGCCTAAACTGGGCGGACGCCCCAGACACTGACAGGGGTGCCTAGCGGAGAGTTATTCCATAGCTTTTTTGCGTCGTTATGCGTAACGTTAATGCAACCGTGGCTACCGGGCGTGCTAAAAGTAGATTCGTGTATGGCTTGCCCACCATAAAAGAACATAGAATAAGGCATTGGAGATCCGAATATTGATGATACGTGATCAATATCTTTGTAATATACGCTGTGATTACCAGTTCTGGTTGGTTCTGACTGACTTAGTCTAGGGTCACCTGATCGCATGCGTTCAGCGTTGTAGGTCCTAACCCCGTTTTTTGATAACCATAGTTTCTGGTTATTCAGATCAGCGCAAATTCGCACACCGCGGGGCGGTGTATTGCCTTGCATTATTCCCCATGTATTAGGTCCTACGATTCCGTCAACGGAAAGGTTTTTTGTACACTGATAGGATTTAATCGCGTTACAGGTTATTGGCCCCAGAACACCGTCTTGGGCAACACCAACTTTGGCCTGAACTTTTCTAACTGTGGCACCCGCAGCAGTGATTCTACAACTAGTTGACTCAGCCGAAACAGCCGTACTACTAGCCGCGCTCACAACACCGGGGCTAAATGCCATAAAAGCGCAAGCAACAGTTACAAAAAATAACGAAACAAATTTATTAAACATCAAATATATACTACACTATATTCCTAAAATAGTCAATGATAGATAATGTATAGGCTTTAGCGGTATAATTAAATCTAAGGATGGAAAATAGTCTATTTGTTTTTGAGGTTGTTGCCCTGGTGGGGATGTCGGCTATTTGTTCGGGTCTTAATATTTCGTTGATGTCGCTTAACCTAGCTGACCTAGAACGAAAGGTAAAACTTGGCAGTAAAAACGCCGTGAAAGTACTACCGCTGCGTAAAAATAGCCATTTAACTCTTGCTAGTATATTGCTCACAAACGTAGCGGTTATATCAACAACTTCCTTAGTAATCGATGAGAAATTGGGTGGCTTAATAGCAGGTGTCTCTAGCACGTTATTGATTGTGATTTTTGGCGAAGTTGTGCCCCAGGCATACTTCGCACGTTATGCACTGCGGGTGACAGCTCGTTTTGCGTGGCTACTCCGAATCATGATTATCTTGACTTACCCGGTATCAAAACCTTTGCAAGTATTGTTAGATAGGCTTTTTGGGCATGAAAATGCAAAACTGCACAACCGTCGAGAGCTGGGACTGATTATTAGCGATCACGATAGCAACAAATCCAGCGAGTTGGATAATGGTGAGATAAAAATCATGAAAGCTGCTCTGGCGCTCAGCGAAAAAAGGGTAAAAGAAATAATGACACCCATAAAGTATGTTTATTGGCTGGATGAAGATACGGTTATAGACGCTGGTCGCCTTGACGAGATTAAGGCCAAGAGTTATAGCAGAATTCCGATATTTGATAAAAAACTCACCTCGTGCCGAGGAATATTACTAATGAAAGACCTGGTTGATGTTGATTTTGACAACCACCCCCAGAAAGTTACGGACCTAAAACTACACCCGACAAAACTCGTCGGCAGCATGACTATGTTAGACACCATGTTTCACAAGTTTATTTCCGCTAGAACTCACCTGATACCTATTGAGCGCGATGATCGTGTAGTTGGCGTAGTCACTATCGAGGACCTGGTCGAAGAAATCCTAGATCACGAGATAGAAGACGAGTCCGACCACATCAAAGGCCGAAAATAAGCATTTTTAGTTGTCTATCATTAATGTTTCGCCGCCCATTTTTTTGGCAAAAAAGCTATCGTGAGAAATATAGATTATGGCGCCATGGTAGTTTTTCATGGCATTTTCCAGCTCTTCAATACTAGGCAGGTCTAGATGATTTGTGGGTTCATCCAAGATTAGAATGTGCGGGTCATCAACTAACATTGATATCAGCTGTATTCTCGCCTTTTGACCACCACTCAGATTCTCGACCAGCATTTTGCCATCTGTCATTGGGTTAAAAAGATAGTCACTGAGTAGTTGTTTTACCTTTTGTTCGCTCACAGGTTGTTTTTTGTCTTCTAGTATTTGCTCTAGGGCTTGTTCCAGAGTTAGCTTCAGATAACGCGGGTTAATTTCTTGTTCGTATATGCCTATTTTTATTTCTTTTTCCACGGTGATCGTGCCCGCAAAACATTGTGACGACAGAGGTCTAGATGCTGCTTCTGACATTATCGCTTGTACTAGCGTCGACTTTCCGGCCCCGTTGCGACCATGCAAGCGCAAGCGTTCACCTTCGCGGATAATGAAACTGAGGTTATCAAACAATGGTTTGTCGTCGTAGCCGAGGCTAACTTTGCTGGCCTGGATTAGTGTGCGTCCATGTGCATCATCGACTTTTTTGCGAGTCGACAATTTTATATTTTTTGCCTTATGCTTATCGTAGCTCGCAGATAGTTTATCGTTCATGCCCTGGGCAGACTCTTGGTCAATCCAGAACGAAGGCTTCACCGTTGCCCGTAACTCTTTAATCTGTTCTTGGGCTCGCTGTTCCTGTGATTTGAATCGTCGAATTGTCCCGGGATTGCGGGCCTTTTCTTTCAGCCGACGAAACCTTATCACGTCTTCTTCCAAATTTTTAATGCGACGTTGAGACAGCTCGAACTCGTTGACCTGATTGGTGACCTGGCTGGTGTTAGTCTTTAGATACGCGTCGTAATTACCGCGAAAGCTATAGCAATGGCCATCCCTAATTTCTAAGATTCGATCAACAATACTCAGAACGTCTCGATCGTGCGTAACCACCAACACTGCCTCCTGGGCAGCCCGTAACCACTTTACGAAGGATGCCTTGGCTACGAAATCCATGTGGTTTGTTGGTTCGTCAATCAATGCGATATGACCACGACTACGCTGAACCTTGATAAGTTCTATCATTCGTTTTTGGCCGCCGCTAAGAGAGCCTACCATCTGGTGCATTTTGCTTTTGTCAATCTGATAGCTGTCAAAGGCTTGAGCTATTTCATCCTCAATTTGGTAATACTCTAACTGGCCAAAACGTTCTAACGCATCAGAGAACTCTTGCAGTTTTTTAGGATCACTACCCATTGTTTCGGGATAGGTATCGATGATATGAGTAAGTTGAGCATATTCTGGCAAATCACCTTGTATATATTCTAATACTGTTTTTTTATCGTGCTCGTAGTGTTCCTGCCGGCTATTAATAACTACTGTCCCACGCTTGATTGTTATCTCGCCCTCAAAATCAGTATCTTCCCCCGTTATAAGATGTAGTAATGTTGATTTGCCCGTACCATTACGCCCTATCAAACCGACTTT
Organism: uncultured Candidatus Saccharibacteria bacterium; assembly: GCA_964494845.1. Lineage (GTDB taxonomy): Bacteria > Patescibacteriota > Saccharimonadia > Saccharimonadales > JAGQNJ01 > CAYRSA01. The sequence goes on from CAZBSC010000034.1 coordinate 5,068, forward strand.
CTCGCCTTCTTGAATCTCGAAATTCAGGTCATGATAAAGGACCTTATTGCCAAATGATTTTTCAGATACTTCTACAGATACGAGCATAACAGTCTATTATACCGGAATTGTACTGTAATAACCTATTTGCTCGATTTTGTTTGGCTTGCGAGTCCGTAATCCAGATGCTCACCGGCGCGAAGTATTCTTATCAGGCGTAGTGCCCTTAGTCCCCGCAAAGCTTCAGTCATGCTATATGTTAACGGGATTGAGGCTGGCAGCAAAAACCAGTTGTGCCGCAGATATTTTTTTCTGTTTTTTGTCGTTATTAGTTCAACCAAAAAATCTAGTAAAAACACACAGGCAATCACAAAGTCTACCTGCACCATTCTTTTATGTTGCAGTGCGCTCAGACTACTAGTGAATTCTAAAATTACCAGAGCAATACTAGCTATTGCCAAGAAAGAAAAAACTATCTCTTTTGCCAAAAACCATCTTGGCAGTTTAGTTTTGTGTTTGCGTTTCTTCATAATTTTTTTCTATTTTTAGCCAGAATGCATCTGCCCAGTTTTTGTAGCTAAGGTTATTAGGATGGAACAAGTCAGGTGCAAATCCAAAAATACTCTGGTGATCAGATGTTTGCTTCTGCAGGTCTACAAACACTAGTTTTGGATAGTTTTCCAGCTCTTCTTCTATTATTTTGCTGGCAATTTTGGCATTGTTGGTACTCCCAGGACGACTGTTGAACAATGGCATATTTGAAACATATGCGCCGTCGGGTAGCGTTGCTAAAACTTTTTTGAAGTTAGACCTAAAATCATCTGCGTTGAACACTGCAATATCGTTGGCGCCTATCTCAATAGTTACAATATCGGCTTTCCGCCCTTCTATCATTGGTGCCTGTTCGGTCAAATAGTCATTCATCTTCGCACCTGTCTTGCTAATATTTACGACCTTCACAGATTTGTTTGTTTGTTCTGCAAGTTTGTCTGCGATCAAACCAACATACCCGCGCGTTGGTCTACTAGCGCCAATCCCTTGTGCAGCTGAGTCACCGAGTGCTAGGTATGTTATTTCCCCCGATTCCTGTGCCTTCTTCTCCCAGAATTTTTTATACTGCCCTACACTGTTTGCAAGCCAAATTAATGCAAAAATTTCTGCTAAAACCAAAATCCCAAC
>CAZBSC010000035.1:0-1680 GCA_964494845.1 uncultured Candidatus Saccharibacteria bacterium
TATTCGATCGATTTTACACAGGATCGAATGTATCGATATAACGCAACTGATCGTAACGAGGGTGACAAAACAATTGCTAACCGAAATTCTACGGTGACATATAACGTTAATAGCAATACAGGCTTGAAGTTTATTGGAGCGGCAAGTATTCAAGTTAACGATGTTCACGGATCTGTTATTTCAGGAAGCTCGAGCATACTTACGAATGGTGGTCCGTTGAACGGCGCAACTATTATATGCGCTGCAACAGATGATGGCGTACAGGTTATAAATTTAACAAATGGGACAACAATACCGTTTGGTTCGGCAATTACTGATCAGTTCTCAGCTTGTTTTGTAACTAAGCGAGCCCGCATGTACGTGCTTAATGTTACCAAGCAACAGTTAGAAAGATATGGGAACCCGGCTACCTCAAATAACAACATAGATACTGCTATTATTGCCCCTGCGACTGGTATTACTACCGCATATAAAACTTGGGATGAATCTGCAACCGCCGCCAACGCACCAAACTTATTTAAGACAGCTCAAACAATTAATGTTAAGCCCGACACCCTAGAGGTAGTTGAACGTGGCTCGTTGGCTGATGAAAAAGCCGATCAGATTTTTGTTGGCCACGGTGGAGGAGTGACCCAAATTGATGACTTGGATACTAACGCATCCCCAACGCTTGGCTGGTCAAAATTTTACTCAACAACTGGTGAAACTGGCCTAATGACTGGTACACCAAGGGGTATGTTCGGCTTTGGTGATGCAGTCGGTGCAAGCCAAGCAACTGATGCTACAGTCAGAAACAATGTCCTAGCAATCAAATCAGGCGTAACTATGGGTGTCAACGGTGTGCGTGGTATGGGCGCTAGATTTGATGGAACCGCTGGGTACATGTGTTCTGACACTACTGGAGATGGTGCTTGTGACCAGGATACTGACTTCGACCCGACAGCAACAACCGTGTCTTACGGTATAGAAATGTGGTTTAGGCATAACGGAGCAGTTACTGGCACAGATACTTTGATTGATCGCTCAGGTAACGCTACAGTTGCCGGATACAACATCACCATGAACTCTTCTGGCCAGGTTGTTGCCGTGCAAAGAGACGGTACGATAACAGATACCCTTACAAGTACTATGAACTATGCTGATAGTCAGTGGCATCATTTGCACGTTGTTAGGGCTAGCGGTTCAGCATTATATTGTATGTATATAGACGGAAAATTAGCGGTCGCTTGTGATACCGCAACCACCACTGCTACACTTAACGGTGCGACTGCAACTGCTATTGGTGCAAAATGTACTGGTACTGTCGCAACATGTAGCACTCAACAAGATTTCTGGGATGGTGACATCGATGATGTTTACATTCACGGCGGTGGAGCTACGACTGCCGATAACCTTACGCAAGCTCAGGTTAGAAAGACATATCTGGACGGTCGCAACGCTATGTCTAGACCATCGGCACAGTTTACTGACGCGACTACCGCAACGTCCACTACCATTGGAGACTCCACAGCAGCCTGGGTGCCTAATAGTTTTGCCGGTAGTATAGTAGAGATAACCAGTGGCACCGGTGCTGGCCAGACACGCCGGGTTGTATCAAACACAGCCACGGTGATGACAGTTAGTCCAGCATTTTCTTCACCACCTGACACAACCTCCGATTTTGAGGTTATGCCCGAGCAA
>CAZBSC010000035.1:1780-6114 GCA_964494845.1 uncultured Candidatus Saccharibacteria bacterium
ACGTCTTCGTCAACTCCTGGTTACGGAATGAAAGCTGTTGTTGCTGGTCGAGTTGTCGGCACTGCACTAGATGATTTTGTGGAGGATGAACGGGCAAATTGCCCAGACGGTCTGCCTGCAGGAACCAAGTGCGGTACTGTAACAGTCTTAATTAACCTGACAGATTACACCGGAGCAAGTGTAGAAATGGCCGTAAATGATGCCATTGATGGCGGGTTATTATGGGGAGATAGTTACCTGGATCCTGTTGCAGGTTTGATTGATCTAGAAGCGAACTTATCAGATGAGGTAGCAGCTGCTAAACGTGCTCAATTAGAGAAGGCTGATAAAATATTACGATATTTAGCTGGTCGTCAAGCCAATGGCGAGGCTAGCTCAGAGGTATTGACCGACAAAGTTAGCGCCGGCGAAATTAACGGCGCAAATGTATATGCAGGTAACATATACGCCGCAACCATAACAGTCGGTAAGCTAAAAGCTAATCAGATTGAGGGCCTAGAAGTCTATACAGACAAGATAGGTAGCCTGGCTAAAAAGGATTCTAATTATCAAGTCCATGAACAAAATACTAATAACACAGGTCCACAAGAGCCAATTATAGATTTGAATAACTTTGTTGTGCAAAAGGCCAAAATAACCTTGGATTTAACCGTTCAGGGTAACTTGATTGCTGATGGAGGACTCTCTGTGAATGGGGATTCTACGTTCCGTGGCAATGCAATGTTCTACAGTCTGGTAACTTTTATCGAAAAAACAGTATTTGATAATGATGTCAGTTTCGAGGGTCGTGCGACGTTCAACAATGATACCGCTGGCTTTGCTGCTATAAAGCAAGGAAAAGACGAAATTGAGATCAAGTTTAGTAAAGAATTCCAGGACAACCCAGTGGTAACGGTAAGCATCAAGAATGGCGTTTTCGAGCAGTACGCTTATAAAGATCTATCAACCAAAGGCTTTAAAATTATACTGAAAGATCCTGCCGCAAAGGATATTGAATTTGCCTGGACAGCCCTGTCCGTGAAGGATGCCAGGACTATACAAGTCGATGCGAATGGAAATACGCAGCAACAGCTAATCCAAAATTAGTTACTTGGGCTTGTTGTTGATCGTTTTCGTAATAGCGCTTGTGTTTGTTGAGACAGCAAGTTAAACTTTTATGTATAAAACAGCAAGGGAATTAATTTGAACGATTATCAGCAACAGGGTAATGCCAATCAGCAAAACGACCAACCAAACACGCGAAAAGGTTCAAGCGGCTTTTTCACTCGGATTATGAAAACGATGCACATTAATAAAAAGAGTATCAAGATACTTTTTATTGTCATTATGCTGGCAGCCGTTGGCTTTTTTGCGTACCAATATGTACATACTCGAAATGAACTAAACAAAGCAAAAAACCCAGACCAAGCAGCTAAACAAGAAACTCAAGATATATTAAACGATATAGGTGAATATCTAGAACTTCCGAATGGCGAACAGCCCACAATGGCAACTGTTAGTAACAAAGAAAAATTAAAGTCTCAGCCTTTCTTTGAGAACGCCGAAAATGGTGACAAGGTTTTGGTCTACACCAAGGCACAACAGGCTATTTTATACAGGCCGTCAACAAAAAAAGTTATTGAGTACGCACCTGTTAATCCTGCCGGTAGCCAGTCAACGAAGCCATAATATTTTATGTAATCAATTATTAATTAGTCTTTTCAAGAGTCCATTAAACCGTCTTGAAACCACTTTAACGAATTGGTACACTTAGCATTGAATCAGACATAAGCATTTAAAAGAGGGGTATCAATAGTGTTCGAAGAACAATCCACACAGGCAAAATCTGTGCATCCTAAAAAACGTAGTAAAAAAATAGGATTCGTAATAATCGTCATAGCAGTTATCGCTGCTCTAGGAATTGGTGGTTATTTTACTTATAACTACGTCCAGGAAAAGAATGCAGAGATTGAGCGCTTATCAGACCCACAACAAGCTGCCAAAGATGAGGCAACTAAGATAAAAGAGTTGGTGGCTAATCTCGTCGAGGTGCCTGCAGACGAAAATCCAACTATCGCGACAGTCAATGATGCAAGCAAGCTAAAATCTCAAGCTTTCTTTGCAAAATCACAAAATGGAGACAAAGTTCTGATATTCACAAAAGCCAAAAAAGCCTATCTGTATCGTCCCAGCACCAACAAAGTTATTGAGGTGGCGCCGATAAATATCGGCAAACAACAAACCAAGCCTCAAAGCAAATAGGGGCACTCTCTGGCTAGTTTTTATTAGTAATCAATTTTAATTGATACAATATGCTCATGCTAAAGAAAAAATCCAAATCGCAAAAATCCGAAAAGCTATTTGCTGATCAATTCGACGACGAGGAAGTGTTGTTTGTGTTTCGTAAGCACCCAGTTGTTATGCGTAAAGGACTTGTTATTGCTAGCTTTGCAATTTTGCTTGGAACAGTGCCAGCCCTGGTAAAACCGGAGATGTCGTATTTTTTTGGTGGCCTTGGTTTGGGGTTTATCTTGGCGTTTGTGGTGTTTTTCCCATATTGGATTGCCTGGTATTACAGTATCTTTATTGTGACCAACCAACGGCTAATTCAGATAACTCGAAAAGGGCTTTTTAATAAAACAGTTGTAGACATGAGCCTTAATCAAATCCAGTCTATGAATTACCAGGTTAATGGGTTGCAGGCAACACTACTGAAATTTGGTACAATAGTAGTTCAAACGTATATGGGTGATTTAGTAATACATGAGGTGCATCATCCAGAACACGTACAGAAAACTATCGCAAATATACTTCGAGAACAGGGAATAACATCCATAAACATTGATCAAGGTGAACAAATCGAAAGCGAATCTACTAGATGAAAGAGATATATAAAAAAGTTAAATCAAAACAACATGATTATGTTGAGGCAAAACGCCAAGAAAACGAACCGCCAAAAACTGTCCCGCGCATTACCAATACCACTGTTCCTGAGCACAGGGAAGAGGTGCTGTCTTCTGCCAGAAAATTTATCTACCCGTTACAACACTCAAAACATAAGATAGTTTTAATTTCGATTGCGATTTTTGTTATTACCATAATTAGTTTTCTAACATTTTCAACGATTTCGTTGTATAAATTACAATCAACTTCAACATTCATGTATAAGGTGACCCAAATAGTTCCTTTTCCAATTGCCCGAGTCGGCGATAGTTTTGTTGCCTACGAAAACTACCTATTCGAGCTTCGCCGGTACCAACATTATTATGAAACACAGCAAAAACTAGATTTCAACACCGAATCAGGCCAACAACAGTTAAAAGAGTTTAAAAAACGAGCCCTAGATAAAGTAGTAAATTACGCTTATATAAAAGACATTGCCGCAGAAAAAAACATAAAAGTGACCGACCAAGAAACAGAGGATCAGATAAAACTGCTCCAAGAACAAAACAGACTTGGTAATGGCGATAAAGTTTTCGAGGATGTATTACAAGATTATTTTGGTTGGTCCAGGGATGATTTCAAGCGCTATCTAGGCCAGGAGCTTTTAACTCAAAAAGTTGTTGGTAGCCTGGATTCGGGAACTCAGGCAAAGGCAAAGTCCGCATACGCTGAACTTAAAAAAGGCAAAAACTTCGGTGCTGTTGCAAAAAAATATTCAGATGACCAAGCTAGCAAAAGTAACGGGGGAGAAATAGGTTTTCTTGTCACTAGAACTAATCGTGATTTGACGCCGATAGCGACGGACGCACTGTTCCAATTAAAACCTGGTCAAGTATCCAAGATAATCAATACTGGTTACAGTCTAGAGATTTTCAAACTACTAGAAAAAAAAGGTGACAAGGTTAAGGGTGCCCATATTTTGCTTAACTTTAAAGACGTCAGTGAATACACTAATGATCTAAAAGAAAAAAAGCCACCGCGATCATACATACCGGCTCCGTAACTTATACTTTACGGATACGCATTTAAGTAGTACCATTATGTCTAACAGGTTTTTTACGAGTCATTATATTAGTGCGAGTAGAAGCGGTCGACCTGAGAATAAGATAAGAAAAGGTATTAAAATATAATGGCTAGTAAGTTATACGTCGGGGGATTACCCTACTCAACAGACGACGATGCACTCGCAGATCTCTTTAAGGAATACGGAACTGTTGTTTCAGCAGCCGTCATTAAAGATCGTGATTCTGGACAATCCAAAGGTTTTGGATTTGTCGAGATGACCACTGACGAAGAAGCACAAGCTGCTATCAAAGGTCTTGATAATCAAGAAGTTGGTGGCCGCCGAGTTCGCGTCAGCGAGGCACGACCAAAAGAAGATCGTCCACAACGAAGTTTTAACTAAAACTTCT
>CAZBSC010000036.1:0-5495 GCA_964494845.1 uncultured Candidatus Saccharibacteria bacterium
CATCGTAAATATGTCCTTTATCTGCCATGAGTCAGATGATCCCACAAAATGAATAGTTATTCTAGTAACGCTTATCTTATTTTTCGAGTAAAAGCTCGCACTTCTCATTACTTTGTATCACCAAAGTAATCAAAACTCTTGGCTGATGAATTTTCTTGACGCATCTGTTGGTACAAAACGAGGCTTGCTCCGGAACTCACTAAAAACATGCCACCAGGGCATCTTTTTTGCTCAAACAATCCTCGCACTCAAAGGCGCCTCCTTTGTACAACATCTGCTCAGGAAAATTCAGATGCCCATTTAACTTCCAGTGTAACCTCCAATAGCCAAAAGGTCAGAACGGTAGTAAGATTGTTTTATATGGCAGAGTTTGTGATGGAAGAACAACCAAGAACAGTTCAGCTGTGGGAAGCCGGCCCCGAAGTTTTAACGGTTGGTTACGGCACCTACCATTTGCTTGATAAGCTTGATCCACGCTCTGCTGTTGAGTCACTGTTGGCGGCCAATGAAGCCGGTGTAGATTTTATTGAGACATCCGATAACTACGGTGGTGTAGAGCTAGCCATAGGGCGGGCCTTACAAAGTGGTGACTTGCGAAGAGAAGATGTAGTAATTGCCACCAAAACCGGACATGCCACCAGCTGGTATGATCATTTGGACCGAAGTGGGGGCGGACTTGATGTACGCCCCGAGGCTATAACAGAGCAAATTGAGGATAGCCTATGGGCTATGCGAACGAGGTATGTTGATCTGTACCAGCTGCATGGTCATGATCCCGAGGTTGACCCAGCGTCGCAAGCTGAGGCAATGCATGATCTTGTTGACGAGGGCAAAATAAAAGCCTGGGGAGTATCAAATTATACCCGGCAAGCGCTCGAGCAATTACTTGAAGCCTGTGATCAGCGCGACTTGCTTCGCCCCGATACCTTACAAAATACCTCATCTGTTTTAGGTGATTTTGATAGCGGAGCAATTGATCTTGCTCGCGAAGTGGGAATGACAGTTTTGGCTCGTAGCCCACTATTATGTGGTGCTCTTACAAACGAATCATTCGACTTCATGCTTGCAGATGGATTAGAACTTCAGGCCGCTCTTAAAGAAGGCACTCTATCGCCTAAACAAGAAGAATATGCAAGTTCTCTTATAGATGCATATGATACGGTCGGGAAGCTGCGCGAACGGGCCTCTCTGGCTGGTCTCTCACTAGCCCAGTTATCGCTCGCGTGGGTAACAAGCCAGCCAAACACCGTTGCTCTCAACAGTATGACCCGCGAGGAATATATTACGGAAGCAGTGGATGCTGCCCGGACTACATTGTCACCTAGTTTAGTAGAGATTATTATTGAGCTTCGGGGGCATGAGAACGCCGGGAAGCGAGTGGGGCAACTGCAAACTGCAATGGCTATACCAAAGCGTTATTATGCGAAACACTAAAGATTTCTAACTAGCTTGCAGCTCGCGCTCGTGTTCTTTTGAAAAGAACCAAATTTCATTACTTTGTATCACCAAAGCTTTTCTTCATACTTTCTGCAGCAGCCCAGAAAGTATGCAAAGAGACCGCCCTGGCTCAAAAAGATAGATGGTCTCGTAAGTGTTATTGCCCGTGCCTGTGGAATGCAAGCACCCCAAATAGTTTAATTAGAGTAATTATTTGGGGTAGTCCTCGGCATTCATTCGGGCAATAACAATTCCGCTCTCTCTGTTTTTGAGAAGGGATTCAAATTCAGTTAGTGCAACATCTGCTCAGGAAAATCCAGACGCCCATTCAAATTCCAAAGTATCCCAAATAGCCAAATCCCCCCAACAGTAGTAAAATGTAAGGAAGTCTGGAGTAGAAATGGCAAACAAAAGTTTAAAAGCTGCTAAGAACGCAAAGAATGACGAGTTCTACACGCAGTTCCCTGATATTCAAAAAGAAATAGAAGCTTATTTAGAATACGACTCAAATGCTTTTCGGGGAAAAGTCGTTTATTCCAATTGTGATGACCCGTTTGAGAGCAACTTTTTTCGCTACTTTGCATTGAACTTTAATAGACTAGGACTAAAGCAGCTTATTACAACAAGTTATAAACCATCACCTATTGCGAATACTCAACTTGGTCTATTTGGTGATGATAAAACAGTTCAAAATTCAAAAGGTAGACCAAAAGTCACTGCTAATAAATTCATTATCAATGAAGTGCACGATATGAATAGCGATGGAGCATTCAATATATCTGATATCGCCGAGCAATTGAAAGCAAATAAAAACAATGAATGGACTCCCCTGGAGGGTGATGGTGATTTTCGCAGCGAAGAGTGCATAAAACTCCTCAAGCAATCTGACATTGTCGTCACCAACCCACCATTTAGTTTATTCCGTGATTATATTGCGCAGCTTGTTAAATATGACAAAAAGTTCGTCATCATAGGTAGCATAAGTGCTATAACCAATAAGGAAATATTCCCCCTAATCGAAACGAATAAATTATGGCTTGGCAATGGTTTCCAGGCCGGCAATGCATACTTTGCTATACCTAATACCTCAAGAGACTTTGCTTCAGGAGTTTACGACGAGAAAACAGGCTTGGTGAAATTTCGTAATTGTTGTTGGTTCACTAACCTTGATCATGGGCGTAGGCACCAGTGGCTAAGTCTAATGACGATGGAGGATAACCTAAAGTTTAACAAAAAGATGAAGGACAAAATAGCATATAAAAAATATGATAATTACGATGCCCTAGATGTGCCGTTCACAAATGCTATACCTAGCGACTACACAGGGGTAATGGGTGTACCTGTAAGTTTCCTGAGTAAGTATAACCCGGATCAATTTGAGATTTTAGGTTCAACACAACGTGGCTGCCACAACATGGTGCCAGATACCAAGAAATACAATGATTACTGGGAAATGCGGCAAGACGGATCAAGAACGGGCTCTTCTGGGAACAAAACTAACGAAAACGGGAATCTAGAGGGTAATGACGGGAAAAAGAATTACTTTATAAATAGTGATGGACATGTCGTACAGTCGGCTTTCTCAAGGATCTTTATAAAACATAGAAAGGCCTGAGGTATGATTACAAAATTAAAAACTGATATAACTGTTAGTAAAATCATTGATGGATTCGAATATAATGAGCTGGAAGGTAGGGGTTTATATGGTTTGTCTGGCAAATTAACGATCCAACCACAATACCAGAGGAATTATATTTATGCTGACGGTAAAAAAGACGTTGCAGTCATTGATAGTATTTTGAAAGGCTACCCAATTGGTGTTTTGTATTTCAATAAAGTCGACGATGACCAGTATGAGGTACTCGATGGACAGCAACGAATCACTAGCATCGGTCGTTTTGTTAAAGGCAAGTTTGCGGTTAAAGACTCAAATGATCACGAACAATACTATAGCGGCATGTCTGAAGAGCAGCGCAAATTGATACTGGATAAGCCTTTACTCATCTATATTTGTGAGGGCGAAGAGCAAGAAATGATGAAGTGGTTTGAGACAATTAATATTGCTGGTGTACCCCTGAAAATTCAAGAAATCCGAAATGCTGTTTACCACGGACCTTTTGTTACAAAAGCTAAGGAAGTCTTTAGTAATAGTCAGGATGCTAATGTTCAAAAATGGAGCGCATACGTATCAGGTGAGGTTAATAGACAAGACTTTCTAGAAACCGCTCTGGACTGGGTTAGTGACGGACATATAAATGCTTACATGAGTCAGCACCGTAGCGATAAAAGTATAGATGAACTAAAAGACCATTTCGATAAAGTTATAAACTGGGCTTCAAGCACCTTCACAGACGTTCATAGCGAAATGCGAGGACTTGAATGGAATCGCTTTTATAAAGAATATGGCTCTAATTCTTATGATCCAAAAGAGATTGCAAGTAAGGTCAAGAAACTTTATACAAGCTATGAAGTGCGTAAAAAGAAAGGTATTTTTGAGTACATTCTTGGAGGCATGGATGATCCTGCTTTGCTTGATATCCGTATATTCGAACCATCTACTATAAAGACAGCCTATGCCCAGCAAACAGCGAAAGCTGAAGAAAAAGGGGTATCGAATTGTCCTATTTGTTCTTCAGGTAACAACAATAATAGAAAACGAATCTATAAGTTATCCGAAATGGATGCGGATCATGTAACTGCATGGAGTAATGGAGGGGCAACCGACTTAAGGAACTGTGAAATGCTCTGTATTACTCATAATCGTGCAAAAGGGAATAGGTAACAGTATACTTAGAGTAAAATTATGTCAGCAAATATAATAACTATAAAACAACTAGCAGAATATTGTCGCGATTATGTCGACCTAGTTTCTCCGAGTGTTATGTCTCGGGGAGGGAAACGAGTTAGATTACCGTCAGATGTTTTTAGCGCAGAGCCTCTTTTACGAAAAGTGGCAGATATGGACTACGAAGATCAGGTGATACTTCCAATAAATCTATCCACAAAACTTGATGATCTATCTATACAAAGCGAAGGAGAGGATAGTAAGTCGGGTGAAAGTGTCGAGAGAGATCTTGCAATTGCGCGTGATCTCGATGATGTTTATAGAAAATACGAAACTAACAGCTTTACTAAGCAAATCTCACTCCAGTTCGGCCATATTTCGTTCAAAGGCATCCCGAACTTTGGTGATGAGGATGATGAACTAGAAGGCGGGCATAAAAGTGCCGATGGTTATTTGTTCTCGGTTCCGATAGTACTAACTTATCGGGATTCTGCCGGCAAGAGAACATACCAAGTTAAGGTTGACGATACACTCATTAAAACAAATATTAGCTTCGTAAAAAACTACATGAAAATAGAGTATCGTGATGAGCTATATAAGTTTGTTGCGCTCGATGCAAACGAAGAAAACTCGAGTGTGCCGCTGAGCCGTTCGTATGTCGATGAGCTCTGGGCAAAGATTGCAGTCTACCTACAATATTCCGAAGCAATTGATATTAGTAAAACTCCAGATATGACTGATGTAATAATTGCACTCGAGCCAAAAGCAAATTATTTTTTATCTCAAGATCTTGCGGGAATTATTGATGCCGCAGATGATGAAAAGCTTAGTGAAACATCTCTCTCTGCCTGGGTCGACAAAGACGAGAAGTACATCACTGAGTCTATAGATGATTCGGGTGAGCATGAATTATTCTTCCCATTCCCTTACGATAAGTATCAGCTCCAAGTGCTGACTAAAGTTAAAAACAAAGGCATGATTGTAGAAGGTCCCCCTGGAACCGGTAAGTCACAGACGATTTCCAACATTCTTGTTCATCTCGCGGCCTCAGGGAAAAAAGTGCTTTTTGTTAGCCAGAAAGACCAAGCAGTCCGTGGCGTAAAAGATAAACTCAAAACTCTAGATATTCCGTATTTATTCGGGTACATGCCTGACAGGTCTTCAAAACTCCATACAGATCAAGACGAAAAGGACAGTGCAACATATGCACTCCGAGGTATCTCGCAGTCCTATCTGGACACTGTTTCGGAAAAAGACCCTCGAGAATTTCTAT
>CAZBSC010000037.1:0-5426 GCA_964494845.1 uncultured Candidatus Saccharibacteria bacterium
ATGACATATTGTGAACCCAGCACTGCCAGCCCTGCCCTTAATGGCTTGATATTTAGCATGGATACTTGCAATAAAGGGTTTTTCTCGGCTAGCTCCAGCATTTGTTGCCTTTTATAAAAAGCCCAAAGGATAAAAAAGCCCGTCAATAACAGATAAGCAACAATGGAAATCCCAAGTGGAGCAATTTCTTGCCCATTAATCACTGGCTTGGCCATTGGCTGAACCCAGCCCCAAGTTTTGCTTTGTAATAAGCCGAAAACAAATATTCCCATTCCAGCAGCAGAAAGAACAACACTGGCCAAATCAATTTTTGGTGCACCTTTTATTTTTTTAGCGTCTCCAATTCGACTGGATAGTAGGAGCACTACAGCCATAATGATGGTTTCTGCGGCAAAGACGTATCTCCAGGAAAAGTAAGTTGTCACAAAACCACCTATTAACGGACCAGCCGCTGCAGCCGCACCAGAAATACCGCCGATAACCGCAAATCCAATAACCCTATCTTTGCCTTTGTAATTGTTTGCTACAAGAGCCGCTATTGCCGGTATGACCAACACTGCACCAAGACCCTCCACTAGCGACCAACCGAACATTAGAGTCGCCAAATTGGGACTAATAGCAGTTAGTAGTGAACCCAAACCATAAATTACTGCTCCGACTTTAAAAACTTTTAGTCTACCGTATTTATCACCCAGCTTTCCACCGAGTAACATAAATGCCGCCATAGTTAGCGTATAAAAAGTTATAGCTGCTTGCAGACCTGAAATTGTTGTATGTAACGATGCTACTACCTCAGACATCGACACGTTCATAACCGTACTGTCCAACACCATTATGAATTGCGCTAATGCAAGTATGGCAACAACACTCCACTTTTTCATACTTTTATATAATCATGTAACTTTAATTAATGCCATAGTTTTTGCAAAGTCATAACGTTGATGAATGGTTATTTATGTAGTAAAGTTACTGCAATCTATTATGTCGTTATTGAAAGTCACAAAAGAGCAAAAACGTAGTTTAGCCATAGCAACTGTTCTGGCTGTTATTGTTGGTGTTGTTTTTCTACAAAATTATCTGATTCTTATAGCTGTTGCAGCAATTGTGGCGTATTTATTCATGCCGGTTTACGACTGGCTTGTTAAAAAAGGACAAAGCCAAGGTAGTGCAGGAGTGTTGACATTTTTAGCCACGTTGCTCGCAGTAATAGTCCCTATTTCATTCGTGGTATTTGTCACGGTAATCCAGGTAAATAGCCTGGTAAAAAGCGTATCCACGTCAGGTTACTCTACCAACCTTACCGATCTAATGAACCAAATTATAAGCAGTATAAATAACTTATTGGCGCATATAGGCGTCTCGACCAGACTGACTTTAGAGGGTGTGAACAGTGCAATATCTAGCTCGCTGGAGCAATACGGTAAAACTATCGCCTCAGGGCTAGCCTCATCAGTGGCTGGCGTTTTCTCTGCCATTACGGTCGCGATTATATATATTTACGTTTTTATGTCTCTATTAATCAACAGAGACAAATTGCAAAAATCTATTGGCAAACTAAACCCGCTGGGAACAGAAATTAGCAATCTTTACTTTGACCGTATGGGGTCCATGACAAAAGCAACCGTCAGGGGTCAATTTATTATTGCATTATGCCAAGGCCTTGAGAGCGCCGTTGTTCTTTCTATTGCTGGCTTATCAGATTTATTTTTCTTTTTTGCATTGCTATTAACCACCCTATCGGTTGTTCCACTTGGTGCGGGTATCGTAACAATTCCTATTGGTATAGTAATGATACTGACGGGAAATGTCTGGCAAGGCGTACTCGTTATAGCTAACCACCTACTTATAGTGACTAACATCGACAATGTTTTACGACCAAAACTCGTTCCAAAAGAGGCCAGACTCGATTCTGCACTCATGATGTTGTCTGTGTTCTCGGGAATCGCGTTTTTCGGTTTTGTGGGTATCGTTCTCGGCCCAGTACTTATGATCGTGATCGTAACTACCATACAAATGTTCATGGAAGTATTCCGCGATACAGCGTCACTATCAAAAAAAGATATTATAATAGACAAGGAAAAAAATTTGTTGTCATCCATTAAAAAGTTAGTTAAATTGAGTTAATTTAAGTAGATAAGGAGTTTTTTATGTTGTATATGGGAGCGATGATGTTGCTGGTCTTACCTTTGTTTTTAATCATATGTGTTAGGCTAGTCAGAAAAAGTGACTTTGCACATAAACCAATAGGTATTTTTTTAGAAAGCATATTCATAATCAGCATCGCCTTTTCATGCATAGGCCTGTTATTCCTGATTGCGCAAATTATTAAAAAATTCTAGAGGGCTTTAAGCTTTTTCAATTGTGCCACAAGCTAGGCGTGGCCCACCACTGTGACCAGACCCTGAATCGCCTGGAGTATATGGGTCTGGATTGGCGTGGACCATTATTGACGTCCCTTCTTCGGGCCGCAGGATCGAGACAGGACCATCACTGAGAGTCACGCGCGAGGTTAGGCATTCTAGATGGCCTACGCCGTGCTCATTGGTTGTTATGCTTGGTAAATCACCAGAGTGATAGCCATGGTTTGCGTCTGGGTCGGTGTTGCCATTTGGACCTGGGTCAAAATGCCCGCCCGCGCACTTGAAGTCATCACAATCACAGCTGGCTTTTTCATGTATGTGAACAGCATGCACCCCCGGTTTTAATACGCTAGTATCACCTTTGATATCTAGGACAATTCTAACGTATTTTGCACCATCAACATCGTACTCAGTAAATTCGGCAGCCCCAGATATAGTCTTACCCTTTAGTGTAGATTTTGCTCTAGCACTGATTTTCTTGTTTTCTGCCTGTAAATCAACCATTATCTACTCCTTTTTTTATCATTGTACCAGGCTTTAAAAATAGAGAAAAACTTATTGAGACTTGCGCCATTTTTCAATTTCGCCGTGGTGACCACTTCGTAGGACTTCTGGGACTTTTTTGCCTCTGAAGTCTTCAGGCCTTGTGTAGTGTGGGTGTTCTATATACTTGTCGTCGGCCTGGAATGATTCTTTTTCGGCTGATGTTTCCCCGCCCAGAACTCCTGGCAGTAAACGAACGATACTATCGATAATGGTCATTGCTGGCAGTTCTCCACCAGTTAGCACGAAGTTGCCCATACAGACTTGATCATCGACATAATCTGTAATTCGTTCGTCGTAACCTTCGTAACGACTACATACGAAAATCAAATCTTGCTGGGCGGCGGCGTAGCGTTTTGCGTCAGATTGTTTATATAGTTTTCCTCGAGGAGTTGCCAGAATTACTCTAGCTTTATGGGATAGGTTTTTGGCATGTTCTATTGCTGCCACAATCGGCTCGGGCTTCAGTACCATACCGTCCCCTCCACCATATGGTATATCATCAACTTGTCGCCTTGGCCCTAGACCAAAATCTCGTAATGGAATGTGTACGAACTTAACAGCACCAACTTCCTGGGCTTTATGTAACATGCTGGCGTTCAAAACCCCATCAAACATCTCAGGAAATAAACTAATAATAAATATCTTCACGGGTATTCAGTATACCTTATTGACAGTATTATTAGAAGAGTTTATAATTAATATATGATTGAACGAATGCGTGGCTATATTTCAAGAAATCGAGTAGCAATCGGGGTAGGTCTTGGCGGAGCTGCGTTTGCAGGGATTCTAGCTAGTGTATCTATACCAATCGATTCAGAGGCCCAAACCAACTTTGTTCGAATTGGTTTGAGCTGCCCCGGAGATTTTGAACCTCAGCTAAGCAGAATTGAAACCATCCCCTATGTTGACGCATCTACTAGCAGAGGAAGCCTAGCCTTGCGTTGTGTTTCAGGCGGAGACACGTCTGCAGTTGCGCCGAAAGTTAATTTTTACGATTTAGACGGTGATTCTCCGCTGGAAAAATGTCCTGGTAGTGATTCGAACTCTCAAGAATATATCTTTCGTGTTAACCACACCGAAGAAGGTTACGTCATAGGATCAAGTGACCCACTTGAAATTGAGCTTAGCAACCGTGAAGGACCAGATACACTGACAATAAGAATTCCACGCATCGATGCTATGGTTGACGCTACGCAGAATGCAGCATGCGCGTCTATACCTCAAGTTAGGTTAAGTGACGGTTTATAAGTAAATTTTATATATCGAGGTCGTCAAGGTCAGCTAGTTCGCGGCGTGTTTTATCCAGACTAGAACTATTATCATCCTCGTCTTCCTCTACTTTGTCGTCATCCGCAAACACACTATTGTCTACTGGTTTTTCTTCTACGACAGCAACTTCTTCAGCTGGAGCATCTTGTTCTGTCTGATCCGTTGCTACATCATCGGCTCGTTGAGTCTCGGGTTGATTATCATTTTGCTCTGATGGCATAGGCCTATCTTCGCGTGCAGGACGTTCTGGTCGGTCGCCGCCGACGTCAATAATCTTTAGATTATAGCGAGCGTCGTTTTTGGTACCTAGCGCACGAAGTAAAGTACGAAGTGCCTGCGCGCCTGATCCTCGTTTTCCGATAACTCGGCCGATGTCTTCTGGGTCAACTGTTAGCTCTAACAATACGCCTTTTTCATCGATTGTTCTTTTGATAGACACTGCATCTGGTTTGCCTACGATTGTTTTTACAACATACTCTATAAATTGTTCGTCAATACTTGCACTCACTGTACTTTCTCCTTTTTCAGTATTTACTGTCTTTTGGTGTATAAAATTATATCACAAAGCTACTAGCGCTAATTTGCCCTTAGGCTTTTGTGTCAGATTCTGCTGGTTTTTCTTGGTCTTTTGAGGCCTCTTCGTCATTTGTAGTTTCGGTTTTGACGTCTTCTTCTGTAGCAGTTGCTTCAACAGATTCTTCTGTTTTAGTTTCGGCTTCTTCAGGGGCTTCTGCTACTACTTCTGGCGGTTCGGCAGTGGCAACTTCAGTTTCGGCTACTTCCTCAGGGACTGGCGCATCGGTTTCTGTAGTTGGCTCAACTGGTTCGTCAGCTGGTTTTTCTACTTTTGGCTGATTCTTGCGTAGCTTTTCAGGGTTTCGAACTGTTCGTTTGATTGGTTCGCTTATCTTAACCCAATCAGGTAGTTTGACGCCGTTTTTTTTGAAAAGTCTGGCGACCCGATCTGATGGCTGAGCACCGTGCCCGAGATAAAATTCTGCCTTTTCTTTATCAACGGCAAAAGTTTTGGCATGTGGATCGAAGCTACCAAGTCGATATACAACTCGTCCACTTGTCGGGGTACGTTGTGCCTCTTGAACGATTACTCGGTATTGGGCATTGCCTTTTCGGCCTGTTCTTTGCAAACGAATAGCTAACATATCTTCTTTATAACTTCTCTTCCTTGTGGATTATTAGACTTATAAAACTATCTTTCGCTTATTTTACAGATAAGCACCTCTGTTGTCAACT
>CAZBSC010000038.1:0-1929 GCA_964494845.1 uncultured Candidatus Saccharibacteria bacterium
AAACAACTAAAAAATTATCGTAAAAATCCAGGCTCGTTCAACTATGCTTCGGGCCGAAAAAGCTATGTATCATATCAAGCGAATGCACCAAGTTGCGGCAAATCATACATAACAATGCAAAATGCTGCAACCGCTGCCCTATATAACTACACCCCATACCAGCCTAATGCAGCAGCACTAGCGAATCTATATGGGACTGGTGATAGTTGTAGCGCGTATGGAAATCGAAACTTCTGGCGAATGTTCAACGATTGGTTTGGCTCCACTTCGTCGACTCCCCTTTTCCGTATTAATAACGGTGATGCGGTTTATATATTAGGGTCCAACAATAACTACTACCACATCACATCGGCTTCAGTGCTCGAAGCCTATGGTTTAGGTAACAGCGTCAACAGGATAGCAAATGCCGCAGGCAGCTACGTTTCAGGCAAAACCATGTCTGGAGACTTGCCGCCAATAGCAAGGTTTGAAGGTGACGAAGTTTACTTCATGAACTCGGGCAAGCTTAATCACTTCACGTCCAGAAGCATGATGCAAGAATACGGTTACGATGTAGGCGAAGAAGCCTATCTTCCAGCCGCAACGAAAAGCTACTACACATCCTCTAGCGACATGCAGCAGGTTTCGTTACAATCTGGCAGTACAGCAATATACTATGTTGACAATGGCAAAAAGCGACATATTACCAGCCAGGATGCGTACGACAGCGGTAGTCCATCTTTCTCTTCCAGAGAGAAAGTCAGCCTCAGCCGCAATTCTTTGTCTTTTGTAGGTACGGGTGCGCCGATTTTAACAGCCAATAAAATCTTGCAAAGAACCAATGATGGTAGTTACGCTTTTTGGGATGGTAGCTCTGTACAGAACATAAATAAAAAAACAGCACTAGAGCTAGGCCTAAAACCAGAATATAAAGCCAGTAGTAGTGTTATCAACCAGTTGTCCCAGTCTGGAACTACGGTTAACAAATTGGTTAAAAATGCTAGTGGGAATCTGTACTTATTAGATAGCAAGAAGAAATATCTAGTATCACCTTCTGATTTGTCGGAAATGGGGATGACAAACTCTTCTTTCCAACTAACTTCTGATGGCCTACTGAGTAAGGTTAAGGTTACTAAAAACTTTTCAAGAGTAGTTAAAGTAGATGGGTCCAGTGCCGTTTACTTAGTAGCCGGTGGCAAATTACGCCATGCTCTAGACAAAAATGTATTTAGCGAACGAGGGTTATCAATAAACCAAGTAATAAATATTAATGTACGATCTGCGAGCTTATTGCCGACTATAAGCCAAAAACTGCTTTCCTTGGGTACTTTGTTCAAAATTGCCGGTAGCAACAAAATATATTTAGTCAACCAATTAGACAGCAGCCTTTACGTGCCTGGCAGGGTGATGATGCAAGAGCTTGGCCTGTCTGGTAAACCTGTTATTACCCTATCTACATCTCAAGTGTCAAGCTACCCTAGAGAGGGCAAGCTAGGCTATTTTGTAAAAAATGCTTCGGGGTCAAGTATTTGGCTAATATACTCGGGCAATAAAAGAGCATCAACATCTGCTACTATGGCAAATTCATCTAATTACAACTTGGATTCGGGCAATTTACCGGCACTTCATAGCAACCTAATAAGTAGGTATAGCAGCCAGAGCCCGCTGACTAACCTAATAAAGGCGACTGACAGCAACAAAATATACAACGTGCTGGCAGGCCGAAAGCGATGGGTCACCAGTGCGACGGCCTTTAATACCCAAGGATTTTCGCGTAACAACATCAGGACTCTCTCGCCGGGCTTTCTTTCTGGCCTGCCAACTGGTTCAAGTATTAATTAATCATCACAGCTCCAAATTAACCTTCTGTGATTGGACAATTTTTCCGCTATACTGTTAGTCATAGTATGTTTTCTAGACCATTTAATGCATTTAAAACAAAAATTCATC
>CAZBSC010000038.1:2029-5045 GCA_964494845.1 uncultured Candidatus Saccharibacteria bacterium
GAAGCAATCAAAAATCCTTTCTTTCTGTATCATTATTTGCTGAGCTTTCCGTATCTAATATTCAACTTACTGCCTGGACCATATATTTTCTTGAGGTTTATTAATGTAGGACTTGGGATTGCTAGCTTGTACATGGTCTACATTATTGCCAACCAAATGAAGATCTCGAAACTAGCCCGCAACCTGAGTCTATTTATGCTGTCTAATACACTGATGTTTGTGTTCATATTTTCTGCTGTCAGCTATGATACCCTGTTCATTTATTTATCTCTAGCTGGCACCTATCTATTACTTAAACTCCAACAAAAAATCACTGCTAAACGGCTGTTGTTATTTGTGGTGCTGGTAGCGGCAGGGATTTTTGTAAAAATAAACTTTTTGCCTATTGCAGCGTTACTCATAATTTTGTTTTTTGTGCAATATGCCAAAACGGTGCCCCGTGTAACTCAAAGTTTTAAACGAACTTTCTCCGAGAACAAGAAATTGAATATTTTGCTGATTGTCATGCTTGGTTTTCTATTGCTGCTCTTCGCGCAAAGATATGTCGGAAATATTGTTCATTATGGGAAGATGGTACCTGACTGCGACCAAGTACAGTCATTTGACTACTGCATGAAGAATTCCATATTCCAGAGAACACAGTCACTAGCTTCATCCAATAACCAAGAAGTTGGAGTCAGTGCTGTTTCTTATATACTAATTTGGTCGAAATTAATGGCGCAGAGGACATTCGGGATTTATGCACACCACATTCGATTCCCTGGCTCGAATTTGATTGTTGGGTGGGTTTTCGTAATGGCTATAACTGGATTTATTTATTTCGCTAAATTATGGAAGCCAAAGGACAGAGCTGTTGCTACAGTTACTGTCATTAGCTTGTTTTATTTAGTTGCGCTAATAGCGCAAAACTACTTTCAAACATATAAAAGTTCATTCAATATAGAGCTTGCAGTTCATGGACGATATGCTTTTAGCGTGCTGCCTTTTATATTTTTAATAATAGCCCAATATTCTTTAAAAGGCCTACGCAGCGGATTATTAAAATTCTTGTATATATTTTCTACGCTAACAATTTTTGTTTTTTCTGGCTTGCCAACCTATCTACACAGATCCGAAAGAACTTGGTATAATCGTGGAACAAAAAATATAATCATACACAATAAAAACTGATAAACTATTGGCTTAACATTATTTCTTCGCTTTCTTAGTCAAAACAAATAGAGATGTCGACAATATTAAAGTTCCTATAAATATCATAATTAATAAAGCTATCGGCAGTAGAGAATAAACATTATTATCCAAGCTAGCTCTGTATATTGCCCTAGGTCCACCCGATAACCCCAAAACGCTTGTGCCGGCGATAATTATGATCGCCAAAGCAGCCACCTGGCCACGAGTCTTCTCGAATCCAAGTAGCCCATAAGATAAAAATAAACTGAAGGCTAAAATGGCAGGAAGCATATACCTAAAATTGATTGCCCCGTAGCCTATGCCAAACTTTACTTGGACCATAAACATTCCAAGTGCGGACAAAAATACCAGGGCAATAGCAACTGCCCGAGCTCGGTCTTTGAAAAATTTGCGTATTTCTTTTTTGCTCAGGCGAAGATATGTCGACCCAGCCAAGCTAGCAATAGTGACCGAAAGCGCAGGGAAAGGTGAGTAATTAGCGTAGAAGAATCCCCACAAACGCATACTACTCAGAACATCAAATAACGACTTGTGTTGCCTGCCGCCAGTGTAACCTGGGGGTGAACTTTTGAATAAATTGCCGTTAGTCTTATAGTTCCAAAAATAGTAAAACCAACCAGAAGCCAAACAAACTAGTATAAGAATTATGGCGCTAATTACAGTGCCCTTAATAAGTTTTTGCTTGGTTGTTTGCTTGCTGTGCATAAAAGAGGCTATAACTATGGCCAAGAAGTTTATAAACATAAATACCATATAAGGTGCTTTCGTTAGCATGCCTAGCACCGACAATACTGCAACCCAAATTATGTATTTTTTCTTTAGGCCACTTTTTAGTATTTTATAATTTGCAATCAGTGAAAGTGTAGACAGGGTCACAAAAAGCGGATCGATAGCATAGTCCATGTTTAGTCTCGCAAAACGAAACAACAGCACCGAAAATGCCGGAACGGTTATAGCGAAAAGCTCTTTTCTTTTCCCGCCCAGCAGCCACCCCGCCCAGGACAAGACGATAATGCACCCTATGCCGAGCAATATGTTTATTGCCCTACCAACAGCGATTGCAGATTGCCATTTTCCCTGTTTCAATAATGGCCCCACAAACGGCGCATGTATAGCGTAGAAAAGTGGTGGATTGGCCGATTCGCCCTGCTTTTTGGGGCCTGTTAAGTCGGTGAATGGTTTGTATTGCACACCATCATACCACCGCGGAATGTCGTGGTTGTATACACGCCAAACGTAGTCAACATGCCTAAAAGTGTCTCCTCTGCTATACCAGGGAGTTGTCGATGATACGATGCCAGCTGTCCCGACATATAGCAGTACAACACTAAAAAATCCCAAGACGAATGCCTTTGGGAACTGCCATTTAAATAGTCTGAATTCACCCGTAAATAAGCTATCGAATATGCTTTTTATCTTGGCGCCATTCATACTGTACAAAATCCTTTCGGTTGCTCAGTGTCTTAGGTTATTTCTTCTCTGCCTTTATTCTATACTACTATCGTAGTAAAGTGTTCCCTGTACATATGAAAAAACAAACTGATTCGAAAACGCCAATTACCCAGCCAGAAATCGAGCGCGCAACTCTCAAAAACTTATTTGTTCTTCTGAAAAAAGGCCGATTTGTCGAAATAGCAAAAGTTATCCGAAGGCGGACTCTAAACAGCTTAAAAGCTATAAAGCGACTAGTTAGAAAAATCTGGGGAATAATTTATGACTATCCGCCAATAAAATATTGGCGAGAACAAAGAAAGTTAAATAGAATTTTGTTGGACTATTTTGGCTATTCTAACGATGAACAAAATAATAAAAAAAGAATCAAAGT
>CAZBSC010000039.1:0-4131 GCA_964494845.1 uncultured Candidatus Saccharibacteria bacterium
CCACCGATCAGTAGTACACTGCCCATACTAATAAAAATTAGGTGGGGTCGGTACATAATATAGCTACGCACAATAGCTGATCCGGATTTGTACATGTGCTGCCATATGTTTTTGAATAGTCTGGATTCGCGTGTTTTGGGGTTAGTCTTTATCTTTACGCTGGTAATAGGTATTCGCTTGTTGCCGGCCTGGATTATTGTTTCCATGCAGTAACTGAATTGAGTGACTATATTTAGTCTGAAAAGTGACTCTTTTGAATATGCTCGAAAACCACTGGCAGCATCAGGTAGGTTTGTTCCGGCGGCTTTGTTAACAATCTTACTTCCCAGATACTGAAAGAGTTTTTTTATCGGGGAAAAGTGCTCTATTTTTGCTGTTTGCCTGTCTCCGATAACAATCTCTGCCTTGCCTTCCAGGATAGGCTGGACTAGTTCACCTATACTTGCCTGGGGGTATTGATTGTCCCCATCAGTGTTTACTACTATGTCGGCACCAATGGAAAGCGCATAATTAACACCGTCATGAAAAGATCGCGCCAGGCCCATATTCTGTTTGTGGATAACAAAATCCTTGACGCCATGTTTTTTGGCGACCGCAACAGTCTTGTCCGCAGAGCCGTCATCAATTATTAGCACCACTATCTTTTTTATACCCGGAATTTTTTTAGGAATAGATTTCAGCACAGATGCTAAAGTTTTTTCTTCGTTGTAACAGGGAATTTGTACGACTAGCTTCATTTATTATTAACCTAAAGATTTATTAAATATTGTTTGGTATTTTTACCTCACCCGTACCGATAGTTAGATTATAGACTATACAAAAATAATTCATAATCTCAAGGAATGAATTTAAATGAGTTTAGAAGTTGAAATTAGTAACCCGGTTAGTTACGGATGGGGTACAATACGATCAGTAGTTATTATAAGTTTAAAATATTTTAATATCATGAGTAGTTTTGCCGAATGAGCATCAAAAAAAAGAATAATAAACCAACTTTATTGACAAAAATATCTCTAACAAAAACCCGAGGCAAAAACCCGGGAAGCAAAAATAATGGTTATATTGGCTATGTTTTTCTGGGTATTTTGGGCGTTATCTTCATGTACGTTGGTGTTGCTGGGGTAGTTTCAGTAAGCAGCCCTTGGTGGCTCGGGAAAGGTGATGCGCCTAGACATATAGATTATGCATGGAGAGTATACAACAAGCAGTTACCTAAGTTCGAAGACGGTTTACGGCAAAAAGATCTAAATGCACTGAGAAAGAATCTGTATAGAAATCAACCCGCAGCGTCAAATCCGCCATTATTTTACATGATTCACGCACCGTTTATCGGTCCTTCATTAAAATCTGGCCAATGGCAAAAAGCTATCGCAATCGGTAGGGCTTTAAATATTTTAATTGGCGTATTGTGTATTGCCGCCTTCGCTTGGGCGGGTTGGCTTTTTGGCGGCAGAAGAAGACATATATTTGCAATAACCGTTCCAGCACTTGCTGCTCTGATGCACCATTTTACGATATTAAACTTAAACTATGCTGTGGATGTACTACTTGTTTTGTTTTCGACTTTGGCACTAATAAATATGTATAAGATTGTTCAAAATGGATTAAGGCTAAAATATATAATTTTTCTAACTATTTTATCCATAGGCGGCATGGCTACAAAAGTTACGTACTTGCCATTTTTGCTGTTGTCTCTAGCAAGCGTAGTAATATCACCAATGTTAAATAGTGGCTCAAAGAATAAAAAGAAAATTGCTAAACAAGTTGCATGGGCTTTTTTAATTAGCTTGGGTATAGTGATATCCGTAATATTTACTATTGGCTGGTTTTATTACCTACGAAACTATAAAGTTACTGGCAATTTCACCAGCAATATCCCGTCTGATTACCCTAGTACGAGACCTTATAAGACAGCCTATATGGTTCTGACAGGCTCGGGTTTATGGCGTTTATTATATTGGAACTATAGCGCTATAGGTACTTTATCGATCGCGTTAATAAGTGCTAGCACCATGGGGTTCGTTGCGTTTCTAGATCGAATCAATCTGAAAGGTATACTTAGAGACAAGAAAAAGATTGTGAATATAGCGATATTGATTTGTTCATTTGTTGGAATGTTCCTGATACAAATTAAGTTTTCAATAGGAACAGGTAATTACTCTTTCAGATATTTGATACCAGCGCTTTTACCGCTAGCCTTATTTTTGTCTTATGGCTTGTTGGAGCCAAGATGGACAAAAGGCCAATTAGTTACTATATTTTTGTTATTAATAGGGGGATCAACTATTTATAGGGCCAGCAATCTTTCGGTAGAAAACCCATCATTACCGAGCTTAACTCAGATCTCTCAGTCATTCAAAGGTTTGCCCGATATGGTAGCGACTAACGGTATATCTAGAAGCGCATTGATCGGGTTATTATTTAGTTTTGTTTTTGGTGCAGCTCTAATTAGTATAAGTTTATTTAATGTATTAAGCCCAGAAATAGATAAAAATGCCCCGTTTATAAAAAAAGTATAAACTAGCGATAAAAAAAGCAGTACTGGTACAATACAACATATATAAGAAAGGCAGTAAATGAAGCTACTAGTATTTTCTATCTGTAAAGACGAATCGTTGACCATTGGTGAAGTGCTGGACAATATCCCAAAGCATATCACCGGTATATCCGAAATACAAAAAGTTGTTATTGACGATGGCAGTTCGGATGACACAGCCCAGGTGGCAAAAGCTCATGGCGCGAAAGTATATTCTGATGGCATACAAAAGCGCTTGGCTGCTCGTTTCCGTGAAATGGTAGATATAGCTCTGAGCGAAGGGGTTGATATCATGGTTAATATTGACGGCGACATGCAGTTTAACCCTGTAGATATCCCAAAGTTGACGCAACCTATAATAGATGATGAAGCTGATTTCGTAGCTGCAGACAGATTTACTGACGATGCAGGCAATAAAAGAAGACCAAAAAACATGCCCGCTGGTAAATACTATGGGAACCAACTAGGCGCATGGATTGTTGGCAAACTGAGCAAGCGTCAGTTTAACGACGTTACTTGCGGTTTTAGGGCATACAGCCATAAGGCCCTTAGTGTCCTAAACACAAATGGCTCATACACATATACCCAAGAATCTTTTCAAGTATTAGCCATGAAAAATATGCGCATAAAGGCTATCCCAGTAAAAGTAACCTATTTTAAAGACAGAAAATCGAGAGTCGTAACTAGCATATTTTCCTATGTTGCATCTAGCGCAATTAGCATACTGCGATCTTACCGAGATTTTGCTCCTTTCAGGTTTTTTGGCTGGCTTGGATTTTTGCCATTTTTAATCGGCACGGTATGCACATTGGGTTTTTTGGGGCATTGGGTTGCTACGGGCAGTTTTAGTCCATACAAGTTTTTAGGTTTTGGTGGGATATATTTTGTAACACTAGCTATTGTTATTTGGTCCTTGGGTCTGGTTGCGGACATGCTCAGCCGTATGCTAAATAATCAAGAAAAAATCCTAGAACATACCAAGCAAATAAGGTGGCCAGATAAAGAAAAGCGGTCATGAAGAATAAGCCAGTAAAAGTTTGCTATGTTCTGTCGTATAAATACCCAAACTACGTACGCACATCAGTCATACTGGGCGCTTTAAAACAAGCAAAGGGCGTTGAACTATATACCGCAATAAACACCAGCCCTTCATTAATTCGTTACTTACAAACAACACTACGGTTGATCAAGCAAAGAATAATAAACCATCCAGACATATACATTTTTGGTTTTCGAAGTCACGAAACTTTTTGGATTTTTAGGCTAATAACAATTGGACGTCCGGTCATTTTTGACGAATTTATCAATATGCAACAATCTTTGGTTGGTGAAAAAAAGATATTGAAAAAAGACTCAATATTCTCAAAATTAGCATATGAATATGTAAGGTTGATACATAAATCTGTGCGTTTAATACTGGCTGATACAAATCTGCATGCAGAAAGCTCTAGCAAAACTTACGGGACGCCAATAAAAAAATATCGGACTTTGTATGTTGGTACTGACGAAGAAACCTTCAAGCCATCAAAGACAAAGATAAATAAAAAAGGTAGGTTCTCAGTCTTCTTTTATGGAAATATTGAAGCATTACATGG
>CAZBSC010000040.1:0-3815 GCA_964494845.1 uncultured Candidatus Saccharibacteria bacterium
AAAATACAAGAAAAAACAGAAAGCAAAATGATTTTCGTGCGATTATTTTTATATTAGTAATTGGATTAGTTAGCGGTATTTGCACCTGGTTTGTTAGCAAAACCTTCACTAATCCCACATCAGAAGCAGAAACGTACTCTTGTGACGTAAGTGTAGTGGGTGGCCCTAGCAATAACGGAATTAAACTATCAGCAGACAAAAAATCGGTTTCAACAACCCTAAATGTTACTGGTACAAACCGCGCCTGTAACCGATACGCTACTTTGGCAGTTTGGAAGTCCGATACCAAGACCGGTTTGCCTCTGAAAGATCAAACATTCTTGGGTAGCGACACAAAAAAATTATCAGTTGGTACGCACGTTCTGAGGGCACAACTCCCAGAATGTGGCTACTGGCAGGCGGATTTACTGGGACAAAGAAATCCTAAATCGGTCAATGGCGACGCAGACTATCAGTACCCCAAAGATATCTTAGTAAACTACAAACTTGGCGGTAAAAAGTGTGAACCACCTGAAGAACCACCAAAAGATGTTTGCCCTAACCTAGATGGCATGCAAGATACGATTCCTGCTGGTTACATATTCGACGCCGATGGCAACTGTGTTATCACGACCGGAGACGTCTGCCCTAACATCGATGGGATGCAAGACACAATACCTGACGACATGGTAAAAGACGACAACGGAGATTGTGTGCCAATAACCGAGGACACCGATGTTTGCCCTAATATAGACGGCATGCAAAACGAAGTCCCAGAAGGCTACACACGTGACGCTGCCGGCAACTGTATCATAGCAACAGTCGGTAGACCGATAGGTTCAACACCTACACCTGAAAGCATCGCTGACACTGGACCGGGGACAGTCGCTGCGATCGTCGCAGGCGCTGTGACCATAGGCTCAACGTTGCTATACTACCTCTACATCAGAAGAAAAACCGTCTAAGCATAGACTCTAATGCAACTAAAATAACCGGCCACTTCGGCCGGTTATTTAATATCAATCTATTGTTCGTATTTAGATTCAACGACACGGCATTTTTTATAGCGATTTCAACCATTTACACGATTTTTTCGAACGTATTTTAGGAATTCTCGCAAATCAGAAAAATACTGTTGTATATTGTCGAAAACATTTTCCGATGAGCCGATGGCTACGTGTGATGCCCCCGCCTCTTACCAGTCTCGCATTTCATCCATGGCAGATTCATGAGATGTATCCCAGGGGTTGACGCGTCCCATTATTTGTCTTTTGCGCCCAGTCGGTTCATCGGGCTCATATTCGAAATAATATTTAATCTTTTGGTGCATGGCATCATCGTACTTCCCGAGCGGTAACCAGCCGTCACCAAAAATTATTGCTCGCTCGATTGCTTGTTGCGCAAGTCCGCCTACCCATACCGGGATAGGCTGTTGGATAGGTTTTGGCTTAATGCTAATGTGTTGCAAGCCGGCTTCTTCGTCGACTACATCAGGCTCTGTCCATAGCCTTCGCATAAGGTTAATTTGCCCACCAAGGCGCTTGGCGCGCGTGCTATAGTCCGCCCCAAGTGCAATAAATTCGGCCTCATTCCATCCGATGCTAACTCCGAGATCAAGACGTCCGTCACTGATTATATCTAGTTCTGCAGCCTGTTTTGCTACGAGTAGAGTATTTCTCTGAGGAGTAATCAAGCAACCAGACACTAATCTGATCTTTTGTGTGCTGACTGCCATTGCGCTCAATACTACAATAACTTCGTGGATGTTTGTATCTGCGTCAAACCTGCAGTTACTCTGGCTATCGTCCAGAAAATCTGGGTGAACGCCTATAATATGGTCATAAGCAACGATAAAATCTAGACCGGCTGCTTCGGCCTGTGGCGCAAAATCATTCAAATCTGATGGCGAAGCACCAATGTCCTTATTGGGAAACACAACACCCAGTTGAGGTTCGATCATAAAAATATATTACAACTTATAAAAGGATTAGTCAATATTAGACTAAGCTGGGTCGTTTGCTGGATGTTGGATTTTTGCGGTGTATGCAGCCGGCCCAGCAACACGGTCGGCGCTTGCCCACTATCAGCTCTGTCACAGTTCTCTCGATGTGGTTTGCCCTTGTCTCTGGCCTCTTGTTGGTTATGGTCCAGCAAATCCACTCGTTACGCGCAAGTGGCGTTAGGTCTTGCCATCTCTCTAGAGCAGATTCGTCTGCCCGCAGAGCTTTTTCCAAATCTTTCGGTACTGTATGGACTACGCCATTTGCTATATTAGTCTTTGTCATTTTTTTATTCTACACTTTTGCTTGAAATGGCAACAAGAGATTCGTCCGTTTTTTGTATTCTCTATAGTGCTCATTTGTTCCCCACCGCTTGTCGGCAGCTTTCTCTAGTGGCGGGACCCCCGTAACGTATCGAAGCAATAAAAATATAGTAACAGGGCTCATTAGCCCAATTGCTCGTTGAATGTTGTCGAGGGCTGAAAAAGTAACTACATACATGCCAACCCAAATTAATATTTCACCGAAGTAGTTTGGATGCCGAGAATATCGCCAAAACCCACTATCTATCCATTTGCCTTTGTTGGACGAAATTTTGTAAAAACTATATTTTTGAAAGTCTGAAATTGTTTCAATTATTAGACCTATTAGCCAGATAGCCACCCCTGCAATTGATAAGAGGCTTATGGCACCGTCTCTCTGAGCTAGAAATAGCACTGGCAGTAGCAGAAACCAGGCAACCACTCCCTGCCCAAGCCAAAATTTTAAGAATTTAGTAAAGTCATTTCTGATATTGTTGAATCTAGAATCTTTTCCAGTACGGCTGATGCGGATAACCAGAAACACACCGAGGCGCAACGCCCAAACCACTACCATGAATACTGCCAACACCAACAGATTTGGTTGATATTTGGACATAAAAAGTGCATAGACAGAAACCACGATGAAACTCAATGAATAGGCAAAATCAGTTAGCTTGTCTGATTGTAGATTGTAGGCGATCAGAAACAACAAAAAGTTGATTATCGCGACGATTATTAAACTGGAAATCAACAACATGCTTCTACTATACTAAAGACAATGCCATTTAATCACTATGCAAAAATTAAAAAGATACTAGAACAAGTACCTGACGGCTGGTTTATCAAACGAATTGACGAGCAAACCCAAGCAAAAAACTTCAGTGGCGAAACAGTAAGATTCGAGCATTACTACCGAATATACAACATGCAAGGTGAACCAATTAAATATTGTAAATTTCAGCAAATTGACCGCCTGGCACGGATACTCAAAGTGTCTGTTGCAGATCTGCAGATAGTAGACTAAATATTTTGTAATAATTTAAGTCTCTGTATGCATAAATCGGAGTTGGATAGACTGGTACGAGCGAATACTATCTATTTGCCAAAGATAACTTTGCTCAGCCTTGAACGGTCTTTGTAGGATGGGCTCATGCTAAGTTTCATAAACTCATCGCGATCAAACCATTGCCAAACCGATACGTGGTCTGTTTTCTTGATTGATTCTGTTGGGACGTCAACTATGAAATATATATTTAGGCGTGGGATATTGTTAACAACAGCCCCGATTGTGTGATAAGCAATTTCGAAGTTTGTAGTGATGTCTCCCGGATCCACCCCCAGTTCTTCTTGGAGCTCGCGCACCAGACCGTCTTCAACAGACTCTCCGTGGTCGATCCCCCCGCCAGGAAAGTCCCACCATGTATCAGGGATCTCTTTTACCAGCAGTACCTTATTACCATGGACTATCATCGCTTTTGTTGCCACTCGGTATAGGCAATCGTCGATGCCGTTTAGTCTAGGGTCAATTTGCATG
>CAZBSC010000041.1:0-1617 GCA_964494845.1 uncultured Candidatus Saccharibacteria bacterium
GAAAAAGCGCTAAAAGAAGCCGGAGCGCTAGATTTTGACGATCTGATTGCAAAAGCCGTTCAGATGTTAGAGAAAAACCCAGAACTACGAAAAAAATGGCAACAACAGTTCTCTTATGTGATGATTGACGAGTATCAGGACACCAACGCCGCCCAGTACAAACTCATAAAGCTGCTAACCAACGAAAATAATAACATCGCAGTTGTCGGTGACGATTGGCAGAGCATATATTCTTGGCGTGGAGCAGATTTTAGGAATATCCTTAACTTTGAAAAAGATTATCCTGGAGTGACGGTTATCAAACTGGAACAAAACTATCGCAGCACCAAGTCAATTCTGGATGCCGCGCATACGGTAATTACAAAAAACCAGCAACGCTCGGACAAAAAGCTGTGGACAGCAGCAGGGGAAGGTATGCCGGTTCAGGTGTTGCAGGCCAGTAGCGAGAGGTCTGAAGCCGAATCAATTGTGCGTAGAATCAGGAATACGGTAGACGCCAAGATCCGTGAGTACAAGGATTTTGCGGTTTTATACCGCACTAATGCCCAAAGCCGATCCATTGAAGAAGTCTTTATACATTATTCAATACCTTATCGCATAGTTGGCGGCGTGCGGTTCTACGACCGAAAAGAAATAAAGGACATCATGGCTTATTTGCGCCTGATGTATCAGCCACAGGATGTGACTAGTTTTGATAGAATCGTGAATGTGCCAGCCAGAGGCATAGGTGCAAAATCGTTACTAACATTCAACGATTGGCGCGAAGCCTCTGGGCTAACACTGCAGGGCGCTATGCAACAAATAGGCGACTGTACTGGCCTGACACCAAAAGCAAAATCAGCATTCTCGTTACTTGGCGAGATGCTCGAGTCCCTACGGACGGTTATGTCTGACGAGAATGTTAGCAATGTTATTAATTCTGTTGTTAGCCGATTAGATTATCTTAACTACCTAGATGATGGGACTCCACAAGGAGAATCTCGCCAGGAAAACGTCCGCGAACTACTCAGCATGGCTTTGCATTATCAGGATTTGGGGATGGACGGGTTTTTAGAGGAAGTAGCGTTACTCAGCGACGTCGAAACGGGGAAGCAGACCGGTGATAGCGTTACATTAATGACGTTGCATGGTGCCAAAGGATTAGAGTTCCCGGTCGTATTTATGGTGGGCATGGAGGAAACAATTTTCCCTCATTCTCGTGCCTTATACGATAGCCAGGAAATGGAAGAGGAACGCAGGCTATGTTATGTCGGCATGACTAGGGCCCGAGAAGAGTTATACATGCTGTATGCTACGGGCAGAATGTTGTACGGGGCCCCGCAGCACAACCCGCCATCGCGTTTTATTAGTGATATTGCAGGGGACTTGATGCGCGAACAAAGTGCAGGCTTATCGTACGACTACGAAAGTCAACCAGCCAGACCACCACAGCCAAAGACCGTGTCGGATGGCCCGCGTTATGTACCGGATTTAGAGGAAGGTGATGGCGTAAAACACCAATTGTTTGGAGTCGGCACAATAGTTGAAATGAACGGCGATATAGCTACAATTTACTTCAAAGGCAAAGGAACCAAGCAGCTAGATATCAGCATTGCACCGCTGGAGAAGTTGGAATGA
>CAZBSC010000041.1:1717-3458 GCA_964494845.1 uncultured Candidatus Saccharibacteria bacterium
GAGGAAACAAATATAGAACTCACAGAAACCCAGCTCAAATATCAAGGGGCAAAAAAACAAACCAACGGACTTCCATTTCGTTATCATCTTTTTTCAGCTTCTGCACCCGAGGAACTAGATTTCAAAAAACAGCAGTTTGAGATTGTGGATGTACAGTGGTTGGACCGACGAGAATTGTTAAAAAAATCTGTAGAGCAGCACGTGCGCGAAGCCGTCCAAGCAATGGAATCATAAGCGGCGATTTGTTACACTGAGAACGGCTCTAGAGGGAGTAGCTGTTCTTTATATTTCAAAAACTCCCTGGCAGAATAGCCGTATAAAATATGAGTAAAAACAACAATTCCAGCCGTCATAAACTGCTAAAGCTAAAAAACCATCCTTTTGTCGTTCCTGTAATTACTTTTATGCTACTTTTTTTCATTACGATTGTGGCAGTTGTTGGTTTTAACGGGACGACTATTGGTCCCGGAGATTCCAGGGTTGTTCAGCTTTTTGTTGATGGTCAATCACAAACTCTGCCAACTAGGGCAAAAACCGTAGGGGATTTGCTGAAGAGGCTCGATATAAAAATAAATGAAGGTGACGTGGTAGAGCCTAAAACAAATGCCCAAATTTTAGAGGATAATTTTACAGTCAATGTATACAGAGCCCGGCCGGTTACGATAATAGACGGCAAGAAAAAGATAACGACTCTTTCGGCATCGCAATCTTCCGAGGGCGTTGCCCGCAGTGTCGGCATAAAACTATTCCCAGAAGATATTGTAAAAGTCTCCACCCCAGAAAATGTAATTGAAGAGGGGGTCGTGGCCGAAAAGTTTGTAATCGATCGCTCTGTTCCAGTCACGCTGGTGCTATTCGGAAAATCATACGATGTTAGGACGCATGCAAAAACTGTCGGCGACCTTATCGTAGAGAAACAGCTTAACCCGAACGATATTACCGTATTCCCAGCCACGAATAAAAAATTAAAGCAGAACGATGTGGTTTTTGTGACTTCACCCGGCAAAGACATAGTGATCAAAGAAGAATCCATACCAAATAGAGAAGAAACCATAGACGATCCAGATATGCCGCTAGGCGAATCAAAAATTAAAGAAGCTGGAAAACCCGGTAAAAAAGTTGTAATTTACGAAATTGATAAAAAAACAAAAAAGAAAAAAGCACTACAAACTGTTATTGCCGCAAAACCGGTTAATAAAATAATCGCCAAAGGCACAAAAATCGAGGCAGTAAAGTTAACTGGTAGCAAAGCGGATTGGATGCAAGCTGCGGGCATAGACCCGTCACAGTATCAATACGTAGATTATATTATCGGGCGGGAGTCTGGATGGAACCCAGCTAGTGTTAGCGCCAACCGCTGTATTGGGCTCGGCCAAAAATGTAATGCGAGTAGTCTAATTGCGGCGTGTCCGTCATGGCAGACAGATCCAGTTTGCCAGCTAAACCATTTCAGCGGTTACGCAAACGGGCGTTATGGTAGTTGGCAGGGGGCTTGGGAGTTTTGGAGCGTCAACCACTGGTGGTGAGTTTGAGAATTGTGACATAGAGCCTAAAGACTCTAGTCTTGGGACCTTTTGCTTGTTTTCTTTCCGAGTCGCAGTCACCGTACGTTTCGTACGGATCCTTTGCGATTCTCAAGGAGAACAAGCAAAATACCCTCAAGCACATTTCTCAAACTGATTGCATTTCTGTTCTCGACATTCGTTAGCTGTCTCCTTTACGTGCTTCGAGAAAAATCATC
>CAZBSC010000042.1:0-3436 GCA_964494845.1 uncultured Candidatus Saccharibacteria bacterium
TTTCATAAGATAAAACTATCATAGCATAACAATGACTAGAAGTCAATAAGCTTGTTATTTTCCTTTTGGTGTGTTCCGAGGAACACTTCTAGAGGACTGTCCTCTAGTTGAGGGGATTTTGTGCTGGTTTGTAGAGTTGTGGTTTTCCACATTTATTTTAGTTAAAGATGTTTTGTTTCGTGCATATCAGTTGGTTGTCGTATATATTTAGGACAAAGGAACTAGGGTGGCCCAAATAAAACGGCGTGCGAAACTATTTTTAGGGTTTTCGGCAGTGTTGTCGATATTGTTTTTTGTAGTTTTTGCAGCCGGGTCACTAAAGGCAGAAAGTCCAGTTGATCCCTGGTTGGTGGCGGGAACACCCAATCTAAGTAGTCCTCAAGATTTGGCTCCAGGTCGAGGCTTCCCCCCTACGGTGGCTGGTTACGGTAATGTAGATTGCCAGATGCACAAATTTGTAACCCGACCAGCTAGCATTGGTTTTTCAGAAAAAGGGCACGAGTCTTGTGCTGTGCAAACTCTATATGGATTAGTTGATCCAAATGGATATATATCACTGAATGGGACGAAAGTAGCAGGAAAACTAAAATCATCAGTTGGCACCGATTCATTAATCACACCAATCCCAGATTCTCCAAATGCAATAGTATTACAGAGTACGTCTAGTGGCATTAAGTTGCATATGTATAAAAACATCAGCAGAAGGTTGAGAGTCGAGAAGAATATTCTTACTGGAGAGTTTTCTTATTTTTTACCAGAAACTCCTTCGAAAACCCTCAGGGATCCTAACGGTAATGATTTGTTTGTTCGGCCGGAGTCTATTTCATTTTCTTCAAATGGAAAGTGGATGGTCGTAGACTCGCAGTCTATTGCCATGTTGCGTGTAAATCTCGAAACATATCAAGTTACTCCGTTCAAGTCGCCGTATGTTTATAATCTGGGGCAGGCGCCGTTACCAAACACAACTATTTCTGACGATGGGAAATATGCTGCTACTACATCTAGAGCCAAGGATTTGACAATAATCGATGTTGACTCTTGCCAAACCTCGCCGTCTACTTTTCTAACGTTCCACAGTTGTAGCTCGAAAGATCATGGACCTTTTGTGAATAGCAGGATCCCCGGAGGTCTGGGAGCGAGTAGATTGCGGTTCATTGACAATCGTCTTCTTACTTTCTACGCAAGCTATACACCAACGGCAACAACCAGGCAGTTAGCCAAGTATCGGCTTGTGCCTGCGGGTGATTCGCAGTCTAGCGTGGACTATATGGCGCTTGGTGATTCTTTTACTTCTGGTGAGGGTGCATATGACTATTTTGCGGAAACAGATACAGATGAAAATATGTGCCATCTTTCGAGATCGTCTTACCCGTACCTGATTGGGCAACAGCTTGAGTTGAACTCTTATAACTCTGTTGCTTGTTCTGGTGCGAAGATCGAGAATATTAATCAATATGTTCAAAAGGAAAATATACCGAGCCCTAATAGTATGGGCGATTTACTGCCGGGGTACAAAAGACAATTGCAGTACGTAAAGAAATACCAGCCAAATGTTATAACGGTTTCAGTTGGGGGAAACGACATAGGCTTCGGTAAATCTATAATTGAATGTGTTGGTTATGGTGTACTCCCAAGCACTTGCTATAGATACTATGAGGACAGATTGGAAGTTTTAAGATTAATTAACAAGCAATTCGATAGACTTGTCGAAACATTTATTCAACTAAAGTCTGGTGCTAAATCTGGCACAAAAATATATGCTCTAGGTTACCCTGAAGAGGTTAAAAACAACGGAAACTGTGCTATAAATGTTCGTCTCGATAATGAAGAAATAGAGTTTTCCAACTTATTAATCGGATACCTCAACTCAGTTATAGAAAGGTCGGCAACAAAAGCAGGCGTGCGCTACGTAGACGTGAGTCAGGCATTTTCTGGCCATAGGTTATGTGAGACCGATTCACAATTCATCGCAGTCAACGGGCTAACCGCTGGCGATAATAGGTTGGGCATAATAGCAAACGAAGGATTTCACCCAAATAAGCTAGGACACCAGCTTTTTAAATTGACTATCTTAGAACAGACCAGCAACTTTTCTCAAAATATGCCGGCACCTGATGCAACAGTTCGGCCACCTACAGAAGACCCGAGCTTACCGATTCTGCAAGCTCCATCATCAGACAGGGGGACCAATGACCTGCAACCAGATGAAGATCTAACGCCGGATGATATATACAAAGACAATGAACAAACACTAGTGTTAAATTCTATGCAGCATAGCTTAAAACCTAATGCTGAATACAAAGCAGAAATACATTCCGATCCAACGAGCCTCGGTATATTTACAACAAATTCAGAAGGTGATTTATCTGGTACATTTACAATCCCAACTAATGTTGAGCCAGGGTATCATACGGTACATATCTATGGACCAAATCTTAATGACGAGCAGATTGACATATATAAAACTGTTTTCATAGGGGCTAGTGAAAATGATTATGATGGGGACGGTGTACAAAACCAGCAAGATACCTGCCCGGGTGATCAAAATAGCGGAATAGACGCCGACAATGACGGCATTGATGATGCATGCGATGATAGTATAGTTATCGCAAACAACCAGCCCACAACAGAACCTGAAAACCCAGGCTTACCGAGCGAGAACACCCCAACAACAGATGTACCAGAAAATCCGTCCCCTGAAACACCTATCCCCCCAGAAGTAGGTGATGGTCAGCCAGCTGCCCCCCCTTCACAGGGAGAAGTATCAAATCCTGATCCGATTATTGAAGATGAACCCCCAACCGACAATTTCACGGCTCCAAGCGGGAATGCAGACGATACACGAGTCTCGGACGCAACAAATTATCAACATAATAAGCAATCTTCTAATTATCTCAGTAATACCGACCCTCAGCTAGTTGAAGGTGTTAATCAAATAGCTTCTGACGATAGTAAAAAAGCCGTTGCAGGCGATAATACGGACAGTAAACCGAGTAATCTTTTTGGTAAAAGTTCGGATATTAAAGAAGACCCACATAAAACTACTGATAGTAAAATAATAATATTTGTGATCTGTGCGCTATTATTAG
Source organism: uncultured Candidatus Saccharibacteria bacterium (assembly GCA_964494845.1). GTDB lineage: Bacteria > Patescibacteriota > Saccharimonadia > Saccharimonadales > JAGQNJ01 > CAYRSA01. The sequence goes on from CAZBSC010000042.1 coordinate 3,090, forward strand.
GCATAGCTATATTTATCAAACCTAAACGAGCCAATCAAAATAATTAAGGGGTGTGACTGTGAAAAAACAAAATATTCCACAAGATAATAAAATAACCCGAAGGGCAATAATAGTTATATCGACACTACAGTTACTAATGTATATTTTGCTGATGTTCATTATTTATTCTGCAAATCACGACAATAATCCAACTGATTTAGATGGGCTTGAGGGCGTTGTGCCTGCAGGATTATTCGCTTTGTTCGGTATTGTAAATATCATTTTATTTGTTGCATATTTTGTGCAGCGCTTGAGAGCCAAAACTAAGCCGCAAACAGTAATCGTAGCTCTTGGTGTGGGTTTGATAG
>CAZBSC010000043.1:0-3422 GCA_964494845.1 uncultured Candidatus Saccharibacteria bacterium
AAGTGGTATAATGTAAATACACTAATAACAGGGGAAATAAGCTATGTGGATTGTAATTGGTATCGTCGCAGTCGTCATTGTTCTAGCAATAGTTGGGATTTATAACGGACTCGTTAAAGCGAAAATTAGGGTTGATGAAGCCTGGAGTGACATAACTGTACAACTAAAGCGCCGTGGTGATTTGATTCCTAATCTGGTTAATGCAGTAAAGGGCTACGCCAAGCACGAAAAGAGTGTATTCGAAAAAGTTACAGAAGCACGTTCAGCAATCATGGGCGCAAATGGTCCTGCAGAAACAGCCAAGGCCGAGGGTGGTTTCCAGGCTGCACTAAAGAGCCTATTTGCCGTTGCCGAAGCCTACCCAGACCTAAAAGCAAACGAAAACTTCAAACACTTGCAAGAAGAACTAGTCGACACAGAGGACAAAATCCAAGCATCTCGAAGATTCTACAACGGTTCAGTTCGCGACCTAAATACAAAGATTCAGGTTTTTCCAACGAACATTTTTGCCGGCATGCTAGGTTTTACAAAACGAGAATTCTACGAAGTTGATGGTGCCGAGAAGGCAAAAATCGAAAAACCAACCGAAGTTTCTTTTTAAGTAGTAACAAAGACGGAGCAATCAGCCAGTGTATAAACAGATCGCCGCTAACAAGCGAAAAACTGTGTTAATGATGATTTTGTTCGTGTTTATTGTCTCGGGCCTTGGCTGGGTTTTTAGCCAGATGTTCGCAGGCGGTAATCAGTACATAACCGTGTACGTCATAATCGGCGCGCTCTTATATACGTTGTTCTCTTATTTCAATAGTTCTAAGATGGCTTTAGGACTGAACGGTGCCAAAGAGATTGAGAAAAAAGATAACCCAAGACTTTATAGAATAGTAGAAAATCTGAGCATAACCGAAGGTTTGCCAATGCCTAAAGTATATATAATTGCTGACCCAGCATTGAACGCTTTTGCCACGGGACGTGACCCTGCGCACTCTATGGTTGCTGTAACTTCAGGTCTGTTAGAAATCCTAAATGATAGCGAACTGGAAGGTGTGTTGGCTCACGAGTTTGGGCATGTGAAAAACTATGATATTCGTGTATCAATGATTGTGTTTGCCCTGGTTGCGGTTATTGCGTTGTTGTCAGACATTATGATTAGGGCGACGTGGTTTCGGAATCGGGATAGTAATGAAGGACAATTATTCTTTATTATCGGTATTATTGCCGCTATTTTGGCGCCAGTTGCAGCATTGTTGATTCAAATGGCCATATCAAGGAAGCGAGAGTATTTGGCCGATGCGACAGGGGCTCTGACAACCCGCTACCCAGAAGGCCTAATCAGCGCTCTTAAGAAAATCGAGAAAAGTGGCAGCGTACTAAAAAAACAAAATAGCTCTACTGCGCATCTATTTTTTGCTAACCCCTTAAAAAAAGGCAGTATTTCCGGATTATTTAGTACACACCCACCAACTGCAGATCGTATATCTAGGCTTCAGGAAATGGGCGGGCAAGCATGAAAGGCGCAAAAAAAACTATTTCTACTGAAAATACCAATTCCATAGCAAAAAAACGCAAACTAAAACTAGCCAAGTACCGTACCTTCAGACTCAGTAAACCAATAAAGAGCCCAAAACCACCGCTACCCTCCAGTTGGCAGATATCAAAAACAAGTCTCAATATAATAAAATCTAATAAACGTTTTTTCGGCGTCATTAGCCTAATTTATGGCCTTTTGAGCTATTTCTTTATAAAAGCTGCGAATAGTGGCCAGAGTATCTCACAGATGCAAAGTGCACTGACTGGTAGTATCGACAGTACTTTCGCTCGTAGCGTAACTGTTTACGGCGTTTTGCTAGGTAGCAGTACTCAGGTAAAGAACCAGATTTCCGGCATATACCAAGCCATTATTCTAATAACAATTAGTCTAGCAATCATCTACGGGTTGCGTCATATTGCTATGGCAAAAAAACGTGTTACAGCTAAAGAATCACTATATAAAGGCATGACAGCGGTCATTCCTTTTATACTAGTGCTCATAGTCATTGGCTTGGAATTGTTGCCATTTGGCCTTGGCAGCGGGATATACGCCAGTGTTGTTAGTACAGGAATCGCAGTAACGGCAGTCGAAAAAGTATTGTGGCAACTATTCGTCATATCTCTTGGTCTTTTGACATTCTATATGATTAGCTCTTCAATTTTTGCGTTGTACATAGTGACCCTGCCAGACATGAAGCCCGTTAAAGCACTGAAGGCTGCCCGCGAACTAGTGCGGTATAGACGCATGGCTGTTGTGCGCAAATTGTTGTTCTTGGCCCTGGCGATTTTGTCAGTCATGGCGATAGTGATAGTCCCCTTGATAGCATACCTACCTGCTGTTGCTGATGTTATATTCTTCTTAGCAAGCATTGCGGTTTTGCCATTTGTTCACACATACGTATACACTCTTTACAGAAAAATGTTATGAAAAATGTTAGTGCAAAGGCCCGGGTCGAACAATTAAAAAAACAACTTCAACAGTATGCATATGAATATTACGTGGCTGATAACCCATCCGTTTCTGATGCCGTTTACGACGGGCTAATCCAAGAGCTAAAAGAATTAGAGACCGCAAATCCAAGTCTGGCTACCAGTGATAGCCCGACGCGGCGACTGTACAGCGAACCTCTCGATAAGTTTGAAAAAGTTGCCCATTCTAAGCCGATGATTTCGCTGAATGATGTTTTTTCGCGCAGTGATGTAGAGGCTTGGCTAAAGCGAATGGAAAAGTTACTACCAGGGACAAAACATGAGTTTTTCTGTGATACAAAAAAAGATGGCTTGGCGTGCGCGATTATATACCAAGACGGTGTTTTTACCAGGGCTATAACTAGAGGCGACACTAAGATTGGTGAGGACGTGACCGAGAACGTTCGAACAATCAAGAATGTGCCAATGCGCCTAAGAGAAAATGCCAAAAACAAACTATTTTTGACTGGCCGAACAGAGATACGCGGCGAAATAGTTATGTTAAAAAAAGAGTTTGAAAAGCTAAACCGCATGCGCGAACAACAAGGCCTGCCGATTTTTGCCAATCCTCGTAATCTTAGTGCCGGGACTATTCGTCAGTTGGACCCAAAACTAGTGGCTGAAAGACCACTGCACTTTGTAGGTTATGACTTGTTGCGCGACGACGAAGCTCAGGTTCCAACAAATATGTTCGCATACGACGTCATTACAGACGTTGGCATAACGCGTAGTCCAGAAGCTAAAGTGTTAGCTAACCTAGATAAAGTCATCGACTTTGTTAATCAGTGGGAAGAAAAGCGCCACGAATTGCCATATATAACAGATGGAATAGTAATAAAGATTAATGATCGAGCAAAATACCAAGAGTTGGGTGTTGTCGGGAAAAACCCCCGGGGCGCCGTTGCCTATAAATACCCAGCAGAGCA
>CAZBSC010000044.1:0-3359 GCA_964494845.1 uncultured Candidatus Saccharibacteria bacterium
ATGACTCAATGGATTCAAAGCTCTTTTCGATTGTTTTATTAAGATTGTCCAGCTCCTGAGGGATATAGCCAACTTCGTCGTGGTGATTAGTTATTTGTCCATCATCAGGAGCAACTTCACCGAGCAGTATCTTTAGTAAGGTGGTCTTACCGACGCCATTTGCACCAATAAGGGCAATCACATCACCCGGGCCAGCTGATAAAGTAACATCCTTGAGAACAAGATTATCTTTATATGATTTTGATATTTTATGTAGATTTAACATAGTTTTCTCCAAAACAAAAAGCCGAGCATTTAGGTGAGTAGTCACGCAAGTGCTCGGCTTTTTTACAAGAAGTTAAACTAATAGGAAAGAATCATACGAAAAAAGACGCTTGTGCGACTACTTTGCTCGTGCGATTCTTATCATCTTATTGCTTCTCCTTGATTGATTACTACACTGATATTAACATAAGTATCATACCGTGTCAAACTATTGGAACCGGGTCGGGTTTTCGGCCGCTCGGTTGCCATAGGAGAAACAGGTCGATTTCAGAACTATTTAACAGAGGTAGTGATACAAAAATCACTCGTTTGAGCTGTTCCAACAACAAGGTTACATATTGTATGTTTAGGGAAACTGGGTTCGAACTCAGTAACAGATAAGGGGTAGTTTCTAAAAATAGAAAAGACCGGTCTAGGAACCCGGTCTACCTCTGTTAGTGCTTGGTCTGGCTCCCGGGGTCGGACTCGAACCGACAACCTCGAAGTTAACAGCTTCTTGCTCCACCATTGAGCTACCCGGGATTAGCGCCTTCGGCTTATAAGACAAACCTATGGTTTTTCTCATCGCGCGGGGCAAAAAGTGCGATTTTTGCTCCGGCTACTCTTTTCCCTTAACTCATAAGGGAATACAGACGAAAATTATAGCGAAATATGGGTTTGTTCGCAATCCTAACGGGATGCGCGGGCGACGTCGCGTTCTTGGTCTTTGCGTTTAAGGGTTTCGCGTTTGTCGTAGCGTTTTTTGCCTTTACCGATTGAGATGCGAAGTTTTATATGTTTTGAGGCGGTCAAGAATTCGGTTGGGATGATGCTATTGCCCTGTTTTTTAGCTTGAGCCAACTTTTCGATTTCTTTTCTATGCGCTAGAAGTTTGCGGTTTCTTGTTTGTTCGTTTTCGGTGATTTGGAATGTTTTGCCATCAGAGATAGTCGCATTAATTAACCATAGCTCCCCACCTTTTTTAGAGTCTTTAATTATTACGTATGATCCACGTAGTTGAGCGTGTCCTTGACGCAAAGATTTGGCTTCTTTGCCTGACAAAACAATGCCCACGACAAAACTATCGCCAAGTTGGTAATCAAACTTTGCGCGGCGGTTTTGGATACGGCCAGGAGTTACTTTTCTTTTTTTCATACTGAGCTTATTATAACTCAGAAAAGCCAGAAAAATTATATACAAAGTAATAAAAAAGTGCTAAAATATTTTTTCTATGAATATTGGTCCAGAAAGATATCCCGATCAACAACGCTACGAACAAGCTGCTGCTTTAACCGATCGTTTTGATTCTGCGCTGTTGCGACTAATGCCTGACAGCCAGGTAGGTATTGATTTTGGTATTCGTGAACCAATTTCGCCCGTGGTAGTTACGGCTCGTTTAGCCGATGATCCTACTTATTCGGAAATAATTATTATGGGGGATGGTGCGAATCATTCCATTAAAGAGCCTCTTGTACCTGATGATTTACGATATGTTTGCTTACGAGCTAAAGAAGACGAAGAATCGCTTCATATAGAACTTAATCGCGCAGGACTTGGTTTTGATGATCCTACCTCGATGGGAGTAACAGTTTGGATTGGACCATCTCCACAACTTGAAGGTGATGATGGGCTGATTGACCTAAATAAAATTCCTGGCAAGCCGGGGCGTACCATGGTGGGCTTCTGGGTCCGTGGGCTTATTGAGGAATGGACGATTAGCCCAAGTATTGACGCCAATTCTGCTTTGAAAGGTTATGCTTCAAGTACCGGAAAACTGAGGACGAAATGGACAGAAGGCTATATTTCAAGAGTCCAAACTGCTCTTCGTCGAGTTACTGAAGTAGCTGAGACTGTTGATCCCGAACAGGTTGTAAAGCATAAAGAATCTCGTTTGTCGGATAGTCGTTTTGCGAGTAGCGTCATGACATTGTTAGATGAGGCTGCGCCAGCCTTACCTGGGCTAAGGCAACAACAGGCTCATAAGCTTGACGATGTCTTTGTGTTTATTCAAAGAATTGGCGACTTCTCCGCTCGAGTAACCTATCTTGAAAAAACACCCGTTGATGATATGTTGGCTGAAAATCAATGCGAGTATGGACAAGTTACATTAACGCATCTAGGCGGTGGTATTTGGATACATAATACAGAACATGTTGGTCACACTGATGTTATGGTTAATCATTTCATGGAGTATATCGAAGGCCTAGAACCAGTCTCACTTGATAGCCTATTTTACCAAGACCTTTCGGCTGGGCAAAAAGCAAAAGTCTTTGGCTGGCTGACGCAGATTGCTGATAAGTCCCCATTTTCAAATAGCTAGCAAGGGCTTGTTGAACGACCGTTTGGTACATTACGGTAATACTGTGGACATTGTTTATCGCTAGTCGTGAATTCTTCGATAGCTTTTTTACCTTCGTCCCATAACCGAGGATCATTAAGTTCGACTTTTCGCCAGTACCACCATTCGACACCCCAAAGATCAATTGTACGCATACCAGTGTCGATACCATATTTGATGCGGTCTCTTAACTTTTCAGGCGGCATTGATTTGTCTTGTTCTTCGATGCTAGCTTGTTTCATTGGTACTGGGGGCCAGGCTTCTGTCTGCATCTCGTGGATGAATGTATTTCTGCCAGTAGTGAGCTCTGCCCCGCCGGCTAGAAAGGCGTAAAACCAAGGTGGCAGTGGGTATTCAAAATATCTTTTGGTAATCGTCCTGTCCCAAACTCGTTTATAGATTGAAGCTCCGTTGATATCGGCTCTGGGCTCACCAACTGGCCAGCTTGGGACCGCATTGTTACTACGCGTCACGATGACTGGACGGCTTGGGTCTTTGTATTTAACAAAATTAAACTCATCAATTAGACGTTCTCTGCTGTGGTCGGGGCAGTCACCAAAAACTTCTAAAAAGTATTCGTTTTCTAATTGATAATCTTTTAGCACCGTTCGGTTTTTATATCGATCGATTACCTTGCCCATAACATCTTTTAGTTTGCCTTGCCATTCAGCTTTCGGGAGTTTATGGGCCCACTGTGGCCAATGGCATTCTGGCCAGCGTGGCTGTCGTAGCCCAATGGCCAGACTGATGGTCCCGCCCGCATCCTCAACTTTTTTGA
>CAZBSC010000045.1:0-3227 GCA_964494845.1 uncultured Candidatus Saccharibacteria bacterium
GCGACCCCGAAACTTCATCTTTGAAAACAAGTTTTCAAGAGAAGATTTCCTTGCAGAATGCCACAGGCATTCTTCACCCTGGCCTCTTTGGCAGGTGTTAGGGCCACATCATACCAATCAAAAAACGCCCCATCGGGACGTTCTTTGATTGGTGCGGGTGAGGGGACTCTAACCCCTGGCCTCGTCCTTGGCAAGGACGCGCTCTAAACAACTGAGCTACACCCGCTTAACAGATGAGAATTATAGCTATCTTTCGAGAGATAAGCAAGGCTCTTGTTATTGCGTAAAGGCATTGTCGACAAATCTAACTGTTAGGTTTCGTCTCGCATATCTTTTATCGGGTTACGTCGTAGATTACTAAGTAGTGGCAGCACTGCACTGACGAGTCCTGCCAACAGAATAACGCCCAATAAAATGAATATGTCCCTAGGGTCAAGTGCAAAAATCGTGAATTTTCTAGTAAGATCTTGTGAATTGAAATTGATCAGCGCAGAAACTGTTAGATTTTCTGTCCACCTAGAATTAGCTACGAATGCTATTACTGACCCGATTACTAATGCAAAAATCCCAATCAGTCCCGATAGCAACATCACATACCCAATGTAAATTTGCGCTATGTCTTTACGTTTTGCGCCGATTGCCCGGAAGACTGCAGTCTCGCGGCGGCTATCTGCGATAATTCGGCCCACTGTCCCCATCATTATTATCGATGCGATAACCGCAAAACCTATTGCAGCGTCTTTAAAGTACTTGCTAAAACCCTTCTTAATATCATTCAGGGCCAAGCTACTACTGCCAAATGGTGTGATAGAAAAATATTTACCGTCTTTTACGCACTGTTTCATAGGGTCTTCCCCATTTAGACCCGTGCCAAAATCTAATTTGCAATTTCCATTCTCGATAAATCCTCTTGCATCGTCTGCCGAATTAAATTCCACGATATATTGATGAGGCATCCCGTTTGGCTGGGCAGTGGGTTTGAAGATTGAACCTATTGTTTTGTTACTTTTACTAACTTCTGTCGGCGAGTACCAGCCACTGCCAATTGTCGAACCTAGTATTCCGCCCAGTAGTTGCTGTATGCCTGACGTGGCATTGCTAGGCGGGTCGGGTACGATTCCGACAACTTTGAAGTTAAACACTTGGCTTTTTGGATCTTCTTTACCGAAAATTTTATCGAACTGTGCTTGTTTAGATGCTAGTGTTTTTTCACTAAATGTCCTGGTGTCTTGCTTGACGCCAACATTTCCGCAGGGCTTAGATGGCAATGATCTGATAAAAGCTGGCTTTTGATATGTTGTATCATTCTTGTTTTTTTTAATTTCAGAGTTTGTAGCAACAACGTCTTGGATAATAGATACTGATTCGCCGTTGCGGTAACACACGCTAAACGCATTATCTTTTATCTTTTCGCGGACATAACGAATACGTTCAATCTTTTCTGTTGAGGCGGCTGTGCTGGGTAGCGGCCTAAGGCCCAACAGTTCTTCGGCCGCAGTATAAGGCGCCAAAACCGGCAATCTTCCATCTTTGCCTATAGCCAGACTACTCCCCTGAAGAAGAAATGGACTAAGCAGGCTGGGGTCTGCCATATTCCACGAAGAAGTGAACGAACTAAGCCCAGTTGCGCTGTATGGGTCCTGAGGCTGCTGTGATTGTTCGAAACGCTCTTCGCCCCCTTTCAGCACTTGTAGAGAGGATGACACCCCGCTCGGCGCAGAAATAGGCATATTAATAGGCGTGATTTCAAAAAAGTTGCTTGGGTTATACGAACGTGACAATTTGTCCAAATCAATTTTGCCGGGCAAAGGATTCTTGGCCAAATAATCGTTGATTACTTGTTGGCCGATAACCGTCTGCGAATTAACGACTTTTTCTTTACCATTTTGACCGTCAAATTCGTCTACGACTTTTGGTTCGGCCTTGTCATCATATTCGATCCCTAGTCGTTTTGCTTCTAGTTTCTTTTTGGCAATTATCTTTTTCTGGAAATCCTCGGCCCGTCGAACAACCTCTTTATTCGAGGCAACTTCATAGTTTGTCATTGTGGTAGCCGAAGTCAGAAATCTATCACCAAGACCTTCTTGGGAAAAACTATTCAAACTCTTGAAGGCCCCTCTTGCAACAAACGAAGTCGTAGACAAGACACAAAACAATAGGCCAGAAATAATGACCGTCACCGATAATCTGACCTTACGCGTGCGTAATTTTGTTACAGCTAAAACACTGGCATCTTTCAGACTAATCATATTATCTCTCCGTCATGAAGCACTATTTCCCTATCGGCATGATATGCAATCTTCGGATCATGAGTAACCATTATGACCGTAGTACCAAACTTCTGCCTAGCGGTCTCAAACAAATCAATAATAGCCATACCGTTCTTGCTGTCCAGATTGCCCGTAGGCTCATCTGCTAGTAAAATTTTTGGCTTGTTGAGGAGCGCTCTGGCGATTGCCGCTCGTTGCATCTGCCCACCAGAAAGTTCTTTTGGCCTATGGCCAACCCTATCTACTAAACCTACTGCTGTTGCTAGTTCTATGGATCTTTCAATACGTTCTGACTTTTTTGTACGGGCAAACATTGCTGGGACCTCTATATTGGTCTGTATGTCCAAAAAAGGTTGTAGGTAAAAAAACTGAAACACGAAACCAACTGTCTTATTGCGGAAAACAGACAATTTTCCATCGCTTAGTGTACTAATATCTTGCCCGTCGACTATGATTCGTCCTTCGCTCGGTTTATCTAGCGCGCCAATTAGTTGTAAAAGCGTACTCTTGCCGCTACCGCTAGAGCCCGTAAGAGCGACAAACTCGCCTTGTTTTATTTCTAACGACACATTTTTCAGAGCGTTTACGTTTTCTCGGCCTAATTTGTACTTTTTTGATACGTTTTCTAACGAAACAACGACGGGGCCACTCGCTACGTGTTTGGGTTTTTGTTTTTTAACGGCGAAGGAACGCAGCGCGGCCGTTGCAGCAGACACGTCCCCACTATAATAAGAAAGAAATGTTTCTAAATGCTCCTCGGTATTATTTTTATTCATAATTTATATTGATTGTATAACATAACCGCTTTTTAAGTATAGTAAAAAACTCCCAAAAAAATTGTGGGAGTTTTGACATATATTCACACTGGTAGCTCCTGTGTCCCAACAAAAAAAGAGTCAGCGGGAAATGCTGACTCACTATATTTCTATTGGTGGCTCCTCCCGGACTCGAACCGGG
>CAZBSC010000046.1:0-2956 GCA_964494845.1 uncultured Candidatus Saccharibacteria bacterium
TATAGGCGATGTTCTGGTGGTTGCTGGTCTAGCCACTCACGGATATCAGCCGGGGATGGCAAGCCTGGTTCTAGTAACCCAAGATAGGCTGTGTACTTGAGTACCCTACGGAGCCTTAGGCTTGGGTCATCTGGGACTAATTCACCGGCTATGATAGGCATCGGAAACTTATTTATATCCACCGCTCTAATACTTGCCGCAAGGTTACTACTGCTATCACAGACTTTTCCAATATGGCTTATTGGGTGTGCACGCGCCCTACCAATTTTTTCTTCTGTCGTATCGGTATCAAATGCAGTCATCCCAACAACCCCATCCACGCAAACTTTCGCAACGCCCAGGTCTATAAGTCTATCGGCTGTTAAATCAGTATCCTCTAAGGTGTCGTGCAACAATAGGGCCACTTGTACCTCCGTGGCGTAACCCATATCCCAAGCTAGTCGAGCGGCTTGCAGCAAGTGATCTGTGTATGGGCCAACGTCCCTATACATATCCTCCCCGTGAGCTTGCTCGGCAATTTGAAAAGCCTGACGCAGCGGTCCGTCCTGTGGTTCTAGGAGCATTGAAGGTAGAACAAGAGCCATGACTAACTTTTATACACCGTTAGTATAAACAAGCAAGCACAAGGGTTTTAATAGACAATATTTGTTTAATCAATAAATTATTTCTTATAAAGCTCAAAATTAGGCCCTTTATACAAGCTTCCATGCCAGAATTTTTTATATCTTGCTCTACGTGAGGGTTCAGTTGGTGTAGTTATTGTTGCTCGGATACTTTAAAAACTGTGCTAGTTGATTTTCTCTCAGTTGTTAACGAATGAAATTTATGTAAAGTTCTGTCATCCCCCAACGCCAAGAATGAAAGCCTTTGACCAATTTTTAATACTGTTTGATATGCTATCGGCAATAACACCCTTGTATCAACCTCAATTAATCCTGATTTATGTTCTTGAATAACATTTGCATGCCACTGCGCCGTTTGTTTGTCCCGCGGTTGTATTGGAATGAAAGTTGCCTTAACCTGTCCACTAATTAGGTCAAAGTAAAATGGTAATCTGGGTGACGCTACTGTAATGTTCGAACCGTCTACGTGCCATCCCCGATCTCTATCAGAGTAACGACCATATTCCATGACGTTCTCCTGGCTCCTTCGTGGGCCTTCATGCATCTCTTGTCCAACCCAGGTTTCGTATGTAGAACGTTGTGCAATCCCAAGATTATTCGCTACTTCGGTAAATCTATCTAAGGCTTCAGTTGAGTCTCCACCACAACCATCAATGAATACCGGCAATTCTCCTGAAAGCTGCCTTTTTAAAAAGTCATTTAGTTGATCTGGATCTTTTGCAGATTCAATACCAATAACTTTTGCTTCTACCAAGTTCATTTTGATATTATAACACCAAAATACACATAAAACAATATCACGGAATATAGAATATACTGGGTGTTATATAAAATTTTTACTTTTTACGTCTGATGACTCGTTTTTTGCGGGCTGGTGCTTCATCTAAGATCTTTTTGGCCTGCGCCTCTTCGATTGTCTCTGGCTTAACGTCTTTTGGAATCTTGGCGTTCTTTTTGCCGTCGGTGATATATGGCCCAAATGGACCGTTTATGATCTTGATACCACTGTCGAACGCTTTGATGTTCTTTTTCTTTTCGGTGTCTAGTTTCTCTTTATACAACTGCTTGGCCGTAGCCTCGTCGATTGTAAACGGATCATGTGGTTTTATAGATACAAATACACTGCCAACTTTGACATACGGGCCAAAACGGCCAATGTTAGCGATAATATCTTCGCCTTTTTCTGTTTTTCCTACGGTCCTTGGTAGCGCAAACATCTTCAGTGCCTCGTCCAGGGTAACGTCTTCAAGCTTTTTCCCCTGGGGCATCGGCGCGAAAGTTGGCTTGGGGTCATCAGATTGCTCGCCGCGTTGCAACATAGGCCCGTATTTACCAAAACGGGCATAAATCGGCTGTTTGCCCTTGGGGTCCAAACCAACTAAACGAGCTTGCGAGGCCTCTTTTCGGGTGATATCAGCGCTGTCCTCTACTAATTTGTGGAATGGTCCATAAAAGTGTTTTAAAACAGCTACACGGTCTTTTTTGCCGTCGGCGATGTCATCTAGCTCTTCTTCAATTTCTTTAGTAAAGTCGTATTCCATCACCTCGGCGAAGTGTTTGACTAAAAAGTCAGTAACAACCATGCCGGTATCTGTTGGAACCAGTTTGTTGGTGTCTTTGCCGTACATAAATGGCTCGGTAGATTCGGTAATTTTGCCTTTTTCTAAGACTAGTTTTTGAATCTGGCGTTCTTCGCCTTCGACGTCTGCCCTCTCTACATATTCACGGGCTTGAATTGTACCAATTGTCGGTGCATAGGTGCTAGGCCGACCTATACCCATTTCCTCCAGCTTGCGCACTAGCGTCGCCTCGGTGTATCGTGCTGCTGCCCTGCTGAGATTCTCGGTTGCCTCGGCCTGAACCAAGTCTAGTTTGTCGCCAGCACTCACCGGTGGCAATAGAGTATCGTCGCCAGATCGACCGTATACCTTCAAAAATCCATCAAAAATAACTACTTCGCCCTTCGCTTCTAGGGCTTCATCGCTTTTGCTAGCACTAATGCTAATAGTGGTTTTTTCTAGTTTTGCAGGTGCCATTTGGCTAGATAGAGCCCGGCGCCAAATTAGGTTATATAGTTTCTCCTGTTGCGCGTCGGCACCGGCTTTGGACCTACTGACATCTGTTGGTCGTATAGCTTCATGGGCCTCCTGAGCATTGCTACTCTTGGACTTGAATGTGCGGAATTGGTGGTAATTTTCGCCATATTCTTTTTTTATAAAGCTAGTCATAGCGCCCAGTGCAGTATTAGACAGATTGACAGAGTCAGTACGCATATAAGTAATCAGCCCAGCCTCGTATAGGCGCTGAGCTAATTGCATGGTGCTACGGGGGCT
>CAZBSC010000047.1:0-2757 GCA_964494845.1 uncultured Candidatus Saccharibacteria bacterium
ATAGTAGCGTCACAATCACACGTTGACGATGGGGATTGGCCAAGTGGTAAGGCAGTGGATTCTGGTTCCAGGGTTCGGGGTGAAGATAGCCTGTGGCTGTCTGCAAGGAAACCTACGCTTCAATACTTGTTTTGAAAGATGTAGTTTCGGGGTCGCCAAAGGTGACTCGAATCCCTTATTAATAATTCGAACCCCGTTTTAGGGTAAAATAAAGCACATACTGGGGATTGGCCAAGTGGTAAGGCAGCGGATTCTGGTTCCGCGATCGGGGGTTCGAATCCCTCATCCCCAGCCACAATTTGCACCAAAGGAGACTCTAGTGCCCATCGAGTTCAAGGAAGCAATAAGACATATAGATTTGATATTGACAGACCTCAAAAAGTTCGCAAATGCGGATTATGGCAACTCAGCTCCAAATTTTGGGCTTGGACTCGTGATGCTTTCTGCTACTGAACCGATTGCAAGAATCATTTCACCTTACAAGTATAATAAAATAACCCAAAGAGCAAACTTAGCCAAAAGCTCTAAAGAAATTACTGGCTTTACATACTTAAAAAAATTTTACGGGTACTTTAATGATAGATCGTATAGCAAAAACGCCGCTTTTATTTCAGAAGTTTTGAGAAATGGGTTGGTGCATGCATACACTCCAAGAAAAATAGTCAATATTAAACAGGCACCTAAATATGATGAGTCTGCATTAAGCGGGATACGATATCTAGGGTCACCGGATATAAGAGAAAAAGATTCAGAACATAGCTACCTTGAACTGTTTATTGTCACCAATCGTCAGGGCAAAAAAAGACCAGCCATTGTATTTGATCCAGTTGTATATTACGAGGATCTTAATTCAACTATTAACAAGATAAAAGAAAGAGCTGGAACGGAGCCGCAAATTGTCAGAAATATTTCATGGGGATGGACTCTGCTTGGAAACGAAAGAAGAACTGATTTTGCAGAAATAGCAAAGAAGGACCCCAAGCTTGCCAAAGATCTAGCAAACAGTTTAGCAAGTGCAGTCTAAACTGTGTACAATCAGAATATTGGTGATAAAGTATATTTATGAATGATATTGATAATTACGGTGGACAAGAACTCTTCTCTAGAGTTTTATCATTAATTGGTTTTTTGGCTTTGATAGCTGGATTAGTAACGCTATTTATTAACTGGAAAGTAGGCGTTTCCATATTACTGACTTTCCCAATTTCTATGACGATTTCGGTTTTAAGCGAACCAGAAAAAATGGATAAAAAAGATATAGAGTCCTCAAATTTTGTGAAAAACGAAATAAAAAAGGTTAAAACAAGAATGTTGATAGTTTTAGCATTGTCTATTTCTGCCTTGGTGGCATTTGTTTTGTTTGTCTTTTAAAGATACGTCTTCTAGACCACGCCTCTCAGCCATACAAAGAGTCCACCGAGCGTGGGCTTTTTGTTATTATGAGCAAGTGGAATTCTTCGCTCTAGCCAAAAAACACAAAAAACTGTTGATCATAATGGCTGCATCAATAGCTATGGTTCCCTGTGTGCTGATCGTAATCTGTTATTACACGATCAATCCGTTTAAAAGGTTTATAGTGCCGGCCCAAAATGCCGAACATACCGAGGTCGGTCTCGTACTCGGCGCGGGTATAAATAGCAGGGGTAAACCATACAAAGAACTGGTAGCGCGGTTAGACAGTGCTGCCGACGCACTAAATAACGGTACTGTAAATAAATTAATACTATCCGGTGATAACCGCTTTTATAACTACAACGAGCCGGAAGCAATGAAACAATATCTAGTCGAAAAAAGAGGCATCGATGCAAAAAAGCTGGTTCGAGACTATGCGGGTCGCAGTACTTACGAATCATGCGAACGAGCAGCTAAGATTTTTGGTGTTAATAAACTAATCATATTCAGTGCAGGTTCTCACCTGCCGCGCGCAATTTATTTGTGTAAGCACTTTGGCATTGACGCACGTGGCATAAGTAGCGGTCTGGAGGCAGATAACAGCACCAGACGAGAGTTACTAGCACGCGTAAAGGCGGTTTATAACGTCAAATTGGTCGGGGAACGCACTGTCCTCGGCGAGTCAATTCCGTTGAATTAAGCACACTCTACTACAACAATTTTTACTAAATACATTATAATCAACGCATGGATTATCGACTGGCCCTGTTGCTCTCGGCATTTTTTATCAATGGTGTACACGGGTGGCTGTTGTATTATCACAGAGGCAACCGAAAGTGGTCTATCAGCGAACACGCCGCATTGGACAAAAAATCATACTTTTTATATGTTTTGGGCCATCTTCTAGGGGGAGCCTTCTGGCTAGTATTCGCAAAAGTCTACTTTGTAGACACCGTTCACTTAGACTGGCTTTTCGCCCTCAGTATTTGGGTCGTGGGGTTTGAATACTTACAGGCGTTGTTGCCTGCAAAAGGGAAAACCAACAAGCTACACACAATCGCCGCGCTAATAATGTGGGGCTCTTTTATAACAGCCGGCCTTCTGTGTATAGCATTCCTGCCGGCAGGAATATATCAAAAGTATCTGGCATCAGTGCTGTACGCTTGCCTATTTTCGGTTTTAATTTATGCCAGCTCGCACCGACAAAAAATCTACAAATATCAAATGACAATGGTCATATTATTCCAAGCATCAATTTTTGTTTTGGTGTCATAGACAATACAAGAAAGAATTAACTGTTAGAATTAATGCATGCAAAAGTATGCGCTAATCTGTTTGATTGAAAAGCTAGAGGAAGGAACGGAA
>CAZBSC010000048.1:0-2725 GCA_964494845.1 uncultured Candidatus Saccharibacteria bacterium
TAGGTCGTAGTTGCCACGGGCGTGGACACCTTCTAGTTCTTTGAAACCGAAAGGATAATTATATTCAATGTCATAAGCCTCTTTTGCATAGAACACGAGGTTCTCATGTTTGTGCCACTTTAGGTTTTTTTCAGAAATCCCGATGGTTTTATAAAAATCCCAGCGATACTGCCGCAATTTTTCATACTCTTCCATCTCAGCTTCTGGGGGTAAGAAATATTGCATTTCCATCTGCTCAAGCTCACGAGTCCGGAAAATAAACTGGCGCGGACTAATCTCGTTACGAAAAGCCTTTCCAATTTGGGCAATACCAAACGGTACTTTTACCCGGGCGCTGTCCAGCACATTCTGATAGTTAACGTAAATACCCTGGCATGTTTCACCTCGCAAATATGAAGGATTATCATCGAAATTATCGCTAAAGTTACCTAGGTTGGCTTTTACAAGTAAGTTAAAGTTTTTGACTTCACCGAAGTCTTTTTTGCCGCAATTAGGACATTTAATCTCTTTGCGGTGTTTGTCAAAAAGTTTATTTAGCTGGTCCTCAGACATCTTCTCGTCTGCTTGCTCGCCAAGCTCTTCCAAAACATGGTCTGCGCGGATACGATTTTGACAGTTTTTGCACTCAACCAATGGGTCGCTAAAACCGCCAACATGACCGCTAGCCTTCCAGATATCAGGGTGCATAAAAATACCGCTATCAAGACCAACTATATCTTGGCGCATTTGGACCATATATTTCCACCAAGCATTCTTAAGGTTATTGGCAAGCTCAACTCCATATGGGCCATAATCATAAACACCAGCAAAACCACCATATATTTCGCTGCTTTGGAATACAAACCCACGGCGTTTGCATAGTGAAACTATATCTTCAAGCGTTACTTTTTTACTCATCTTGGTATTTATTGTACCAGATGCGAGAGTAGATTACTGGTTGGTGGACTGCATTATCAAAGATTTCAACAGTCCCTCTAAATCTTCGAGTATTTGATCTACCCCAGATATGGTTGCTACTTTTTGCGGGGGTTCGCTCAGTAAAAGTCGCATTAGCTTTATGTGGCTATCGCGGTACATCCCCTGCTCGTGAACAAAAAATGTTTGAGTGTCAAAATCGAAATGATAATTGTTATTAGGTTCTAGCTTTGCGCCCTTTTTATCTGTTAATAAATTGGGTGTATGGCCATGTAGGCGCAACAACTGCATATATTGCCAGCTCTCGCTCAGCACGATGCTTAGATCAGAATCATTCAGAGCACGAAGTGTTTGCAGCAATACTTGATAGTATTCTGGCTCGCTGTGGCCTGGTGTTACCGAATTTATAAGCTTTAGAGAGTTATATGCCGCAGTTGTGCGGTTAATCTCTTTTACGATTTCTCCGTAATGAGTGACTAACCTGCTAGATACCAGTGTTCCAATATCACGTTTGCCTGGGATAAAAGTGATATCGCTAATACTGAACAATTCAATGCCTCCGGCAAGTTTGCTCCTTTCTTTGCGTACACCCTTTGCTATCAGACTTTGCTTGCCCTGGTCAGAGGTGATAACTGTGATAATCCTATCAGCTTCACCAAAGTTGAGGCGGCTGAGAACTATACCCGTTGTGTTTATCCTGTTCATTTTTCAACTGCCAGTTTTACCATTTTTACTAATGTCTCTAATCTCATCGATGGTTTATAGCAATAATCCGTCACCCCTAGGCGGTCGCATATTTCTGTTGTTAATCCTAAGTCCTGTTTCGAAACACTGGAACATATAATTATAGGCTTTGATTTTAAATCACTATGTGACCTCAGCTCGTAAAGTAACTCTATGCCACTATTACTAGCTAACTGAATCTCCATGACTATACAATCCGGGTTGTGTTTGTCTATATATGAAATAGCATCCTGGGCGGTTTTTACAGCAGCAACATCGTAACTGGCGCGTTTTATGGCACTAGCATAAGTTTTTCCTAGAATGGTATCAGGCTCCACCAATAGTATTAGGGCCATATAAAATACTATAACAGGGTTAATTGTTGGCTTGCCATAAGCCATGCAAATAACCCGACATTACCTCGATAGTGACCGAACTTTAACCGAGACTCCATGGCTTCAAAAAGACGATCGGCCAAATATACTCCTGCCCCACTATTGCTAGTCATAGTTTTTGCTGGCTGACGAGCATTTCCATAAAGCTTTCGGGCTAATTGCAACTCTTGGGCCGAGAACTGGCAATTATCGCTGGATACACCGGTGATAACTCCTCTGTTTGATTTCGAGGCAGTCAGCATAATCTGTTGCTTTGAAGAAATGCCCGAACTTACGAATGTATAAGCAATACTCGCTAGTGCAGCCCTCAGAGCTCGCGCATTAGACATAACTTGGCCACATTTGCCATTTACCCTGATGTCTAGCTTGGTGTCATAGAGTCTTGAGAGCTTGTACAAATCTTGGGCCGTATCATAAAGAACAGCCGTGACTGATACCGGCTCTATCTCCAATTGTTGCTGTTCTCCCATAAGTTGGGTTGTCAAAATATAGCCATCCAACAGTCTTAGAGCGTTTGAGGCTGTCGTTTCAATTGTCTGCAGATTATCACCACCATCCAATTGTCCGAGTTCAGCAGATCTAGATATTTGCATCAAAGGCAGCTTTAATTCTTCTGCCAATGCGCGCATTAACCGCGTACTAGAATCATCGACAAACCCTGTTGAATCCAACACTCATACCCTCGCTTCTTA
>CAZBSC010000049.1:0-2649 GCA_964494845.1 uncultured Candidatus Saccharibacteria bacterium
CTCAAAATCACTCATGGTTATTCCATTTATTTTATTGGCATAGTTATTTTTACTGCGCCTGGGCCGTAGCTCTCGTGACCCGGGCCTTGTTCGGTAAATCCTTGCTGTACCCAATATGTTTCAGCCCCTTGAACAGACACAGCTTCAATCATAGAAAAGCCGTCAACTATTGCTCTGGCTTTTTGAAGCTTGAGAAGTTCTTCTCCTATCCCTTGGCCCCTTGAAGTGTCGATAACGCACACATCATGCATATACCAAATATTTGCGTCATGTGGCAAAGTGAGCTCGGTCATGCCTAACGGGACAGGATTACCAGAAAGCCAAGGATGCCCGATACAATATCCCAACATAATTTCACCCGCAAATGCGCCTGCAGTTCCTGCTGGATATCCTTTGATTTTTGCGGCCACTGACTCAGGAAGTTCCTGCATATCAACTTCAGGAAATGCATCGTTTTCAATTCTCATAACTTCGTCGAGGTCTGGGATCTCGAGCTGTCGGTAAGATAAAATAGGAGTGTATTTTGTCATATAAAAATAACTTCTAGACCAAATTTGCTCCGCTTTGCTTGGGGCGTCTAACCATGTTGCCTAACACGGGGCCTGTGCCTCCATCGTAGTGCGTGGTACTAACCTCTCTATACCCAGCTTTTGTGAAGGCATCATGGTTTTGTTGTCGGTTGCTACTAACCAAGGTGGCGAATAAATCAAATTTATCTGCTAGTTTTAATGCTGGGTCGGCTACGGCGTGTATTGCCCCCGTGCCCCGGAAATCTGGGCGTACACCTATGTATGCTAGGTATAAAACAGGCTTTTTCAGGTCGGCTTTTATTTCGTTCATTTTTTGGTCAACTTCAGCCACCGCAGAACCTGCCCGCAATGCTCCTGATAGCCCGAACGCTCTGATTGTTGGTGGCGCACCATGCAAGTATGTGTACACCGTAGATTCTGGGCGCATTCCTGGCAACTCGTATAGACTCGCGGCAACAGGGGTTTCATCATCTCGGTAGGCAACTACTGGCGATCCACCACGCATCAAAGATTCTCTTACTACATATTCGAAGAATCTATTTAATGGCTTGTGGCGTTGGCCGACTTCTCGCAGATGCGAGAACACAGGGTCTCCGTGTTCAAAAGCCTCGCCCAATACCAGGGCTGCATCACGTATTCCATCGTTATCTCTAGGGGTTAAAACATGCGCAGTGTATTCAGAATCTTGAGCATTATGATGGCTCGCCAACTCAACATATTGTTCTCTCAGAGCTGTCGCGTACTGGACATCATTAACAGACATTACCATCGGAATATATTAGCATAAAAGTACCCTTTAGTCAATTAGTCGCTAGTTTTATATTGTTTTTTTTTATATTTATGCTATAGTATTCTGCATTATGCCATTCAATAAAGGACCAGAGAGACCATTCCCAGATAACGCTTGGCACGAAGGAAAAGTTGCCAGTTGGGAAGGCAGCTATAATGGTTATCGCGCGGTTTTCGAAGTCATAGCTAGTCCCGGTACACCACACGGGTTTCGGGAGGTTTTTAAAGCGGGCCCCCATGGCGAGTTTATAGAGTTATTCGAACCAACTGATGGGCACAGAATGGAAATAACTGTGATCGGGGATGATGATAAGCCTCTCGACGGTGTGCAACCAGTTACCCTTGATGCAGCTAGCCCATTGGCCGTACTTGACCCGGGTGCTCGGTTTATTATGGACACCACTGCCTCTACAGACGCCGATCTATCGTACAGATGCGTTTTACCAGGCGTAGAACCAATAGTCGAATAGATTTTTGTGAATGTTTTTCATCAGGTCTTAAACCTCCTTCAACTAACAGTTGCCATACAACTACATTGACTAAAGTACTAAATAGTGCTACAATAATGATGTTAAATACTAACAAAAATCACAAACAACAGGCACTATTCAACACTTCTAGAGGACAGTCCTCTACAGGTGATAGATTTTATAGCTGTGTCGCACGGGCAAAAACACGTTCTTGTGCTTCACCAGTCTCATTAACGACTGATCTATGCACAGCATTTTGTGACTGGATGACTTCGCTTGCATCAGGTGACCAAAAAGTTAATCCAAGTCTTTCTATTTCTTCTCGTGACATTCCATTCAGATCAGCTGTTGTCAGGCCGTCATAGTCGTGAAGTAAATCATCTTTTGATAAAACACGTGTCTCAAAATTTCCTCGAGGCCTATCATCAACCAAGTACTCAGTGGTCAACCCGGCTATATTAGATGTAGAAGTGGTCGGGTGGTCTTCTTTGTGAAAGCTTCCGCCTCTTTGTGGCATACCAATTGGTACAATTCCAGATTTTACGCTATATTCAACAAAAGAACGCGGGTTTAGCGGTAGCGCTAGTTGTGATAGTGCTGTGTATATCTCACGAGCTTGAGGCTTGTCGACTTCTGCTCCTAATATAGTTTGAATGCCCCATATTGCTTTTTGCAGCTTTCTCTTTGGATCAACCCGAAACTGTACACTGAAATCTCCGCCGCCCTGAAGTAGACGAACAGCTTCGAACTTCTCATCATCAACGTGGCCAACCTTTGTGATGCCTTCTGGTGTTTTAATTTTTGTTTTCATAAGATAAAACTATCATAGCATAACAATGACTAGAAGTCAATAAGCTTGT
>CAZBSC010000050.1:0-2255 GCA_964494845.1 uncultured Candidatus Saccharibacteria bacterium
GTGCTGATAGCTCCACGCCTTTTTCCTTACACTTAACGCAATATCCTGTAACCATGTCTATCTCCTCTTTTAATTAATTACTTGTCTTATTATAACGCCTGTACAACAAATACCTACCATAAAATAAAAAGCAGCCGCCGAAGCGCCCTATAATTCCCATTTGGTGCAGCATTATTAACGAATGCGTAAACCAGCTTAAAGCGGTTCGTTAACCCAGTCGCTTTCTTCAAAAGATTTCATTTTTTTAAATGATGCCTCTAGCGCTGTCAGTCTATACGGTTTCGTGAAGATGTGTAATTGACCAGACGGGAAGCGTAACTTTCCTTCAAACTCTTGTCTTCTTCTGTCGATAAAAAGTACAGCGTCTAAATTATCATTTACGCTTGTTGAATTGCGCACTGCATTACCCAGTTCAAGCCAGTCATCGTCTTCAACTTTGCCCTTTGCCATAAATACAAAAACTCTTCTAGTATCTTTAGGCAGGCTAGCTGTCTGTTCTTTTTTATCTCTGATTTTAGTTTTTAGCCTGTCTACTGTTGTTTTATCTTTGGCGAACTCTCTTAATCCACCGAAGGTTATTGTTCCGTCATACATTTGATTTGGGTCATCTGGGTCTACGCTATGAATATCTCCCGGTATTTTGGGTTCTGCAGTTGCGATACGAAATCCGACTTCCGTGATACCGTCGTCTTTACTTCGCTGCTCTTCTAATACTTCACTCACCCTACCGTCTAATAAGCATGCTGTCATACTATATTCATCAGACTGTGTTTCTACGGGCTCACCCTCTGCCAAGAATCTTTTGTTTAATTCTTTGACCGCTTCAATGACTGATTTCAAAGTCACTGAACGGATTTCTTTATTAAACTTTACATGAATCCAGACAGGTATTTTATTTTGCTTTAATGTTTTGTAAACGCTTCGAAATATCTCGTTAGTATATTTGCTTGAAGGATTAGGGGGCATAATCACTGAACATTCAACAACATACTTCTTTCCATATAAAGTGCATTCAATATCTCCAACTTCGGGTTCAACGTAAATGCTTTCCCAGTCTGCCTGCCTTAATCTATACGCTACTGCTAGATTTAACCTGATAGCTTCATAATCTGAATTGTTTCTTAATTTAGTAATGATATCCGCAAAATTATCTTGGCCCTCTACAGCCTTTAGGTACTTTGCAAGCTCCACTACCTCAACACCATGATTATCCATTGGGTTAGTAATGACGCCCCCTATTCCATTCGGGTCACCAGGTGAATACTTTTTTTGCTTGGCGTATGTTTCCTTTAACCAGCCTTCGCCAAAGTAAGTAATCAAAAGTTCACGTCCTTCTCGTATAAGTTTTTCCTCTACTTTTGTTTCATTAGATAGAACTTTGTATCGCTTTTCCCAGCTTTTATTTTGTTCTTCCCACTTACTTTCCGCTTTGCTCATGTGAATATTTTATCAATAGATGGGCTCGAGTGGTGGAATTGATGCAAAACAATGGTTATAGCCTTTGTTTCAATCTGTAAATCATCATATTTTGTCTCGTGAGGTCTACTTCGCTAAACGTAGGTTGAAACCGCGTGACTAATCAATAAACAAATAACTCCCGATCAAGGGAGTTTATTTATTAGGGCTGTTCTTCATTTGAGAAAGGCTTGCCTGTACCAGTTTTTTGATTAAGGCTGGGGATATTTCATTTTCTTCTGGGAAACCTATGATACCTGTCGTGATTTTGCACCCAACTAGCTCCTTGATGTGGTCTTGGGCAACTGGAGGCCGGACATGAAGCCGTATATGAGGTTTTTTGTAACTAAACCATGCGAACATACCGTTGTAGTCATAGCCTTCGTAGCAATAGCCAGGGATACCAAAATAACTCACCGTTTCCATTGCATCAGGAGCTATCTCGCGAATTGAAGATCTGATGGCCTGTAGTTTGGCTTGAACTTCTTCGGGACATCCCGCAATATATTCATCTACACCACCTGGGACCACCGTCTTTTTACTGGAGCTACTCATTACCATCAATCATAGCAAAGGTTAAAACGCATTAATACTGTTGCCGACTTATCTGTTAAATGCCTCTTTATTCTTGTCTCCTTTTGCCAGGTATTAGAGATGTTAAAACTCAAAATTAACAGATATAAAAGAGACCTTTCGGGTTATAAAATTGTGAATGGTGCGGGTGAGGGGACTCTAGTCACCTTTGGCGACCCCGAAACTTCATCTTTGAAAACAAGTTTTCAAGAGAAGATTTCCTTGCA
>CAZBSC010000051.1:0-2236 GCA_964494845.1 uncultured Candidatus Saccharibacteria bacterium
TGCCGTCCGATGAACGATTAGGGCTAAAAGACACAAAAAGAATATGGGTCACAGACTTTCTTGATGATCACGAGATACTGTACACCGGGTCATCACAGTCTGCACACAAACTAGAACTAAACAAACCTCTTGCAAAACAACGAGCGTTAGACGAAGGTCTATGCACGTCGCCGTTTTTTGTCGTAGGACAAGACCAAGCAACTGCTATTAGTGATGTTGAGCTTGACTTTCCTTTGTTTGTAAAACCTGTTGATAGAGGTGGTGGCACGGGTATTGATACCACTTCAGTTGTGAGAAATTTCATCGAGCTTAAATCAAAAATAAAGTCAATCACGAGCAAACTTCACGCAGACTCGATGGTTGAGAAGTATTTGGCAGGGCGAGAATTCAGCGTCGCTGTACTGAAAAATGAATTTACGGACGAATATGAAACCATGCCGGTAGAACTAATAGTTAAACCTGACCATAAAGGAGTCAGAATACTCAGCGGTAAGGTAAAATCATCAAATTCGGATCAGGCCGTTGCGCTGAACGATCAAGCACTAAAAATTGAAATATCAAATTTAGCACTCGATATTTTTATAGCACTAGGGGCAAGAGATTACGGCCGGATCGATATACGACTAGACCAAGACGGTAGACCAAACTTTCTAGAAGCCAATCTTTTGCCTTGCTTGATAGAAGGATATGGCTCGTTCCCTAGGGCTTGCGTTCTAAACTTGGGTTTGGACTACGAATCCATGATATTAGGCATTGTCAGGCTTGCCGTTAAAAGAAGATCTGAAAATCAGCCAGAATTAGTCACTACAGAAGATTCTGCTTTAGCTATTTTTGACACTGCTCTTGCCGCAAAAGCATAGGTTATAATATTTAGTAAGATGATAAAAAAATACAAAAAAAGTTACCATTGGTTTTTGATCGGGCTTATAGCTGCGGTAATGGCTGCTCCGAACGGCGCAATCGTAAAATATACGACTAACGAGGTTAGCCCTTTTATATTTAATGGGCTTAGATTCGGGCTAATGGCCATTATTTGCACGCCTTATATAATTGCGTCTCGTAAAAAAATAAATTCAAAAAATTTGCGAGCCACTTTTGTTGTCGGGTTTTTCATGTTCGCTGCAGTAATGAGTTACGTATTGGCGATTCAGGCAAGCCAGGCGAGCTACGTTTCGATACTGACTTTGTTGACTCCAGTACTATTTGTAGTTCTTTCGCTGCGATTGACTGGGGAAAGCGTTAGTCGAAGAGCGGTAGCCGGCATTACGCTGGCTGCGCTAGGAGCATTTATTGTCGTGGCTTTCCCGATAGCTTTTAAGCAAGGTGCGTCATTTCGTTTTTATCCAATGGCAACCTTTTTTGGTCTATGTAATGTCGTTACATTCCCACTAGCGATAATTTATTCAAAAAAAGCGAATGATAAGGGACTCCCATTGACTGCGATTTTGGGTATTTCGGCTTGGTTCATTTTTGTAATTACTATGCTTATTTCAATTATTCTGAGGAGCTGGTCTGGGGCCTCATTAAGTACAGGCTCAATAGTCGGAATTATATATTCCGGAGTTATCGTGGCTTTTTTGTCTAGAATTATGGGCGTCGCTAGTTATGAACATCTTGGGTCGCCAGTTATTAGTGGTCTTAGCTATGTCGAAACACTATTAGCAATAGTCATCCCTGTTATTCTTTTAGGAGAAAAATTATCAGTCGAAATGGTAGTCGGTGGAGCGCTAATCTTGCTCGGCGTATATTTCGTAGAACATCACAAGTCAGTTCATCACAAACACTACCAACTTTTTAAGTCACATTAGAAAATTTATATAACTCCAGTAATAAAAAACCTCTTTTTATTTTGGTAGTTTTACAGTTCGTAGCAATTTCCTTTGACCGATATCCCCGTGGGGGAACATGTCAACTATGGTTATTGCGTCAATATTTACTTTATCACCTCTTTTTATGTGGGAGTTCTTCGTCACTGTTATGTGGGCTCTGTAGCCATCATCAAGGTACTCGGGTTCGTCGAAGACCGCACCAACACTCTTCAGCAGACTAACTATGTCTTTGTGGAGGCTTACTAACTCATAATTCATGTTCAAAATCGTGACTTTTATTTGTTTTTGCGCGCCAAAGTATTCATCACCACCAGCAGTGACTCGTGTAGCTTTGTGCTTGGCGAGCAGGGAAGCTAGTTTTTCAAATAATGCTGTATTCTCCCAATCAACTACAAAATTAGACACAA
>CAZBSC010000052.1:0-2229 GCA_964494845.1 uncultured Candidatus Saccharibacteria bacterium
GAAAATAGGGAAGTCGCTGAACAAAATCAGCTGCGCAAAAATATAGTTAATTTTTTGAAGGTGTTTTATTTTTACAACAATAGGGTAGGGGGATTAAAGGGAAGTCGTGATAGCCATTCCAATATAAAATAGCGCTTTCTGGCAGCGTTCTACCGGCTGAAACAGCTGTTTCTTTCCTCGACGTATCTACGGATATGTCTCAGTCAGAAAACAGCACTTTCGTCTCGCTACAACATCTCCCGTAAATTCGTTATTTTGTATTGGAATGGCTATATGCCGAGTACAGTTTGTGCCACTGTTCGAGGGTTAGTTCTTGCGGGCGCAGATCGCTGTGAATATTGGCCTTGGCCAGTAGCTTTGCAGTGTCGCCCTTGCCTACTCCCAGCCCACCGGCCAGGCTAGTTTTTATCTTTTTCCTTTTTTGGTCAAAGCCAGCTTTTAATAGCTTGAAAAATACTTTTGTGTCCAGTTTATCAAACAATGGTTGTTCTCTTTTTACTAATATCAGTATCTGGGAATCGACTTTTGGAGGCGGATCGAACAAATGCGCCGGAACCAAATCACTAAGAATTGCATCGTAAAAAACTTGCGTTGCGACAGAGACAAAAGACAGTTGGCCAGGCTTTGCAGCTATTCGCTCGGCCACTTCTTTTTGCACCAACAGCGATGCAATAACTGGCTTATTGTCAGTATCTATTAAGGCGCGCAGCAAATTGGCTGTCAGATAATATGGAATATTAGCTACTACTTTGTATCCGATTGGCATGGAAGCGAAATCGAATCTACGGATGTCGCCTTCCCTAACCTCTATCTGGCCGTTACTCTTATATTTTTTATTCAGCTTTAGCACCAATTCGTGATCAAACTCCAAGGCTATAACTTTTGCACCAGTTTTCAAAAGTTCGTCTGTGAGTGTCCCCAGCCCTGGACCAATTTCTAGAACAGTATCGTTTTTCTGCACAAGTGCCGACTCTACCATAGCCTTCAGAGCACCGTGGTCACTTAACCAATGCTGTCCTAGTGATTTTTTAGGAATAGATTCACTCATAATTGTTTATTTATACAGCTGGGAATGCGTCCCAATCATGTCATACAAATATATTTCACCGTCTAGTATTTGATATACAGCCCTTACATCTCCGGTAATATTAATGCTGTAGTATCCTTCCAGATCACCGTGAAGCGCATGATTACTCAGAAACGGATGATACTTGTCCTCTTCAAATAACTGAAGTCTAAGTTTAAATCCATGCTTAATCTTTTCTGGTTGTTTTGCCAGTTGCTTAACGAACTTCTTGGAGTAGCGAACTTTCATCTACTTTTTGAGGTTTTTTCGTTCTTTAGCTACTTCTTTGTCCAACCAAATAAACGAATCTTCTAAATTATCAAATTCTGGTGAAATGTTCTTGCCTGCATTGGCGTCTTTAGAGATCTGCAATAGCTCTTTTATTACCTCGGGCTTGAGCTCGCCTTCGTCGTTGATCGTAATAGACCTAGTTTTTACAAACTCTTTCAGCGATGCAGAAACGACAATACTAACAGGCAACCCCATAGACTTCGCGGTGGCCTGGGCTTGTTCTTTCAGGTCTTTGTCGATTTTTACGTTTAGTACGGTTTTGTTAGACATATAACCATTGTATATACAACGGTTATATTTGTCAAGTCCTTAGTTTTGTTTAATACGACTATTTACTAGTGCGAAAGTTAGTCCAGACACTAATAAAACCGTGGCTAGAAGGACTATTGGGGTTGTATTTTGGCCGGTGTCGGCTAGGGCTTCGGTGGTGGTGGCTAAACCTGTTGGGTCGTGGATGTTACCGTCTTCGGTGTTGTCTAGGTCTAGGGTTCCTCCGTCTTTGACTTGGTAGGTGGCTTTGGTTACTTGTTTAGAGTCGATGGTTTGGTTGGATAGTTCTGCTTGGTCTATGGTGGTGTAGGTTTTGGTATCGGGGTTGTACTTTCTTACTACAAAGTCACCTGATGCTCCGTAGTAGTACTGGGTGACTGTGGCCGTAAAGCCCGGGGTGCCACAATCTAGGGTAAAGTCCATAAGGCCAGCTGGGTAGGAGAAGTCGGAGTCTTGGGAGATGTTGGTTGATTCGGCGGCGGCTGAGACACTGGTGATGGAGCATTCATCAGATACTTCGAGTACCGCGTACTTTTCTGAGACAGGATCTACAAAGCTAGCTACGTTAGATTGCTCAGAGTCTGGAGTATTGTCGTTGTTGG
>CAZBSC010000053.1:0-2063 GCA_964494845.1 uncultured Candidatus Saccharibacteria bacterium
GTTGTTGAAGCAACAGCCTTTGCTGGTTTATCCTGAGCTTGTCGAACGGATTTTGCCTCAGTTGTTTTTGCGTCAGTTTTTTTGGCTTCTGCCATATAAAAACCCTTTCTATGTTTGCGATGTAACATCTTTGCAACGTTATAGAGAACGAATACAACGACTTTTAGTCATCACGATTAATTTACCTGCTCATTTTACAACAAATCTTCTCGAATGAAAAGAGCGCCTATTTTGGGCGCTCTCTCGCGGCTTCTCGGTAGTTGCGTAGGAACTACTTAGTGATCTTTGTAACAACTCCGGCGCCGACTGTTCGTCCACCCTCGCGGATAGCAAATCGTTGACCTTGGTCCATAGCGATAGGTTGAATCAGCTTAACTTTGAAAGTTACTGTATCACCTGGCATAACCATTTCTTTGTCAGCAGGAAGTTCTACTTCGCCTGTTACGTCAGTTGTACGGAAGTAAAACTGTGGCTTGTAACCTTTGAAGAACGGTGTGTGTCGTCCACCCTCGTCTTTGTTAAGGATGTAGACTTCTGCGTCAAATTCTGTGTGTGGAGTGATTGAACCTGGTTTTGCAATAACCTGTCCACGTTCGATGTCATCTCGTTCTATTCCTCGTAGTAGGATTCCGGCGTTGTCACCAGCTTGTCCTTGGTCAAGGTTTTTCTTGAAAGCTTCGATTCCGGTAACAGTTGATTTCTTTGTGTCACGCACGCCTACGATTTCAACTTCGTCGTTTAGTTTAACGACACCAGTTTCAATTCGTCCGGTAGCAACTGTCCCGCGTCCCTTGATAGAGAAAACGTCTTCGATAGCCATAAGGAAAGGCTTGTCTAGGTCGCGCTTTGGCTCCTCGATGTAGTCGTCTAGGGCTTTAACTAATTCCATGACGGCTTCTTCGTCAGATGCAGAACCCTCTAGGGCTTTTGTTGCAGAACCTTTGATGATAGGAGCATCTTCGTCGTAACCATTCTTTGCGAGCAATTCACGGATGTCCATTTCCACTAGTTCTACTAGTTCTGGGTCGGCAAGGTCCATCTTGTTCATGAATACAAGGATCTTTGGAACACCAACCTGTTTTGCAAGCAATACGTGCTCTCTGGTCTGAGGCATAGGGCCATCAGCAGCAGAAACCACAAGAATAGCGCCATCAATCTGTGCAGCACCAGTGATCATGTTCTTGACGTAGTCAGCGTGTCCTGGCATGTCAACGTGAGCGTAGTGTCGTTTTTCACTCTCGTACTCTTGGTGAGATGTAGCAATCGTTATACCACGAGCTTTTTCTTCTGGTGCGTTGTCAATCTGTGCGTAGTCGACTTTTTTGTTAACATCGCTAGGAAGTTTCTTAGCAAGAACAGTTGTAATCGCTGCAGTTAGAGTTGTTTTTCCGTGGTCTACGTGTCCCATAGTACCGACGTTTACGTGAGGCTTGGTTCGATCAAAATCTGCCATTTATTAATTCTCCTTTTATCTTGTTTTGCAAAGATTTTAATTACTTATTTTGTTTCGCATACACGAGCAACAGCTCACGCGAGTTACCAAAGTATTCTATCGAATAGAAATACTTTTGTAAAGTGTCGGATGATACAGAGACTACACATATGCTAAGCTTATAAATAATAATGAAAATACAAAATATAAAAACTAGACACTTCAAACCCCCAAGAGACGATATTAATGATTTATTGGCTACTATAGCACCTCACATGCGCGAAGGCAGCGTTGTTGCCATATCCTCAAAAGTACTGAGTATTTGCGAAGGATCGTGCGTTGATATTGAAAGTACGAATTTAAAAGACCTAATAACGAATGAATCTAACAGAATTATATCCTTTTCAAACAAGAGGCCAACACTAACCAGAAAAAACGACATGCTTGTTGAATACGGCGGTGTAGATAACAGCAAAAGTAGCGGTTATTACATATTGTTACCTAGAAAACCATATAAATCTGCTTTTATCATATGGAAAAAACTCCGAAAGATGCGAGGAATAAAACAATTAGGCGTGATTATTACCGATTCTCATTCTGCTCCATTTAGAAAAGGTTCAGTGGGTATGGC
>CAZBSC010000054.1:0-2026 GCA_964494845.1 uncultured Candidatus Saccharibacteria bacterium
AAGCGGTTGAAAAAAAACTAGCGTTTAGCGTAGAGATAGACCCAAAACTAGAGCTGCTGCAGTCCAGCCAACTCTATGTTCGCGAAATATTGCAAAATTTTATTACAAATGCAATAAAATACACCGAAAAAGGTGGTGTTACAATCCGCGCCAAACAGCACGATAAAGGAGCAGAATTTACTATTCAAGACACTGGCATTGGAATTAGCAAAAGCGATCAAGAAAAAGTTTTCGATAAGTTTTTTAGATCGGAAGATTACCGGACAAGGGAAAACACAGGTACTGGCTTGGGGCTTTATGTAACTATGAAGTTGGCTAGATTAATACACGCTGAGATATCGATGGAAAGCGAGTTGAATAAAGGCTCTACGTTTAAAATAATCATCCCCAACCTGAAGTAACTAATACCTTTTCACGGGCCGTCGGCTCAATCTCCCATTACTTTGTTCCGACAAAGTAATCAAAACTCTTGGCTATCCGTTTGTCTTGATATGTATTAATCATCGATTATTGGCCATAGGCCAGACAGAAGATGATTTATTAAGCTTTGGTTGGGCCTCTGTATTTTCCTGAACAGATGTTGTATAAATCAGGCGCCTTTGAGTGCGAGGATTGTTTGAGATATTAATATGCCTGGCGGCATATTAATATTGAGTTCCGGAGCAAGCCTGATTTATACCAACAGATAGATCAAGATAAATACATCTGGCCCGAGCTTTTGTATTACTTTTGGCGGGCAAAAGTAATTGGGCGCGAGCTTTAGATCGCAAGAAAGGACATGTACGGCTAAAAGGTTCTTAAGAAAACAGATGCTTGACGAAGACAAGTACCTCTGGTACTATTGACACAGCGACGCATACATAACGTATGTGTTTTTTAATTGGAGCATCTACTGACAATGGCAACAAAACCAGAAAAAAAATCGTCTAAACCAGCTAAAACTTTACGCCAGACAACGCAAGATATTTCTAGCAACAAAGGCAAAAGAATCATAAAGGAGTCGGCAAAAAAAATTGCAACACCTTTTAAACATGCTAAAAGAATCGGGGGGAAAGAGTACTACATACCCCTTCCAAAACACAAAGTAAGCACTTTCCTAAATAAAAAACGTCGAATAACACCCGGCTATTTCAGAAGTAGTTGGAAAGAAGTTAAAGAAGTATCATGGCCTGACAGAAAAACAACAGCAAAGCTAACTATGGCAGTATTGGCTTTTGCTACTGTTTTTGGGGTTGCAATAGCGATCGTTGATTATGGGCTAGACAAGATATTTAAAGCATTATTACTACAGTAAAGGAAATATATGAGTAAACGATACGACACAACAAAACACTGGTATGCAATCCATACCTATAGTGGCTACGAAGAAAAAGTAGCAGTCAGCATTAGACAACGCGCTGAAAGCCTAGATATGAACGACAAAATCTTCCAGGTACTAGTGCCTAAAGAAAAAATGATCGAGGTTAAAAACGGCAAGAGAAAAGTCGTAGAGAAGCGAATTTTTCAGGGTTATGTACTAGTAGAGATGAAACTAACCGAAGATGCCTGGTACATTGTGCGAAACACTCCGAACGTAACCGGATTCGTGGGGACTGGCACTGACCCAACACCAGTGTCTGACGATGAAATTGATAAGATTCTGAAGCGAATGGGCAAAGAAGATCCAAAACACAAGATGGACTTTAACATCGGTGAGGTAGTAAACATCGTCGATGGACCATTCAAAGGCTTTGACGGTACAATTAACGACTTAGATGCTCAAAAGGGCAAGCTAAAAGTCCTGGTCAACATGTTTGGCCGAGAAACACCAGTAGAGCTAGACAGCCTACAAGTCAAACGAGTGTAGACAACAGAGGTAATTTGTAGTAAACTAACCTATAGTTACAATTATCAATCTATTAGAGCTTCTAACTAATAGGGTATAACGGGAATAAAACAATGGCAGAGAAAAAGATTACAGCTAATTTAAAAATGAAAATACCAGCTGGTAAGGCCAGCGCAGGACCTCCAGTAGGCTCGACACTAG
>CAZBSC010000055.1:0-2023 GCA_964494845.1 uncultured Candidatus Saccharibacteria bacterium
CTTTTGCAATCAGATCGTCAAAATCTAGCGCTCCGGCTTCTTTTAGCGCTTTTTCATACAGTGGGAATATTCTAGCCGCATGGGTTTGCGAGGGACTGTTTGCCATTGATGCGTAGGTACTTGGGGTTATAAGTTCGTTTTTTGCACTGCTAATTAAACCGCCCAAAGATCGGGCTGGAAAAGCTTTTTCGTCTATCGATAGTTGCTTGCTGATTTTTTTTATAACACTTGTCCGGTCCAATTCGTCAAAAATAACAAAATTTTTAGGGATTTCTGCAAAGTCACCATCTTGGCGGAGCAAACGAACACAGATACTGTGGAATGTCCCCATATATGGCATAAAGTTTCTGTTGTTGGGGTCAAAACCTAGAAGTTCAGCTACGCGCTGGCGCATTTCACCGGCCGCCTTGTTCGTGAAGGTCACAGCCAAAATATTATACGGCGTGGCAAGTTTAGAGTCTATAATATGCGCGATTCGGTGGGTCAGCGTCTTTGTTTTCCCACTTCCGGCACCAGCCAAGATCAGCAACGGCCCCTCAACAGTTTTCACTGCCCTCGCCTGCTCGTCATTCAATCCAACAAATAGGTCGTTCACTAATAAATTATAACAGCTCTAGGAACAATGCATTTATGTTAGATTCATTCGTTATTCTGGTGATTACGCTACTAAGGCCTACTAGGTCAAGAACATTATTGTTACCGCTGCCAGAAGTGCAATCACAATAAATACTGCGACTATTATCCTGGTGTTGCGTTTGTGGGTTAGTTGTCCGATAGGGACGTTGTAGGTTTTTTCCTCTACTAGTTTTTCTAAACTTTGGATATACGCCTGCTCGTGATCGTTATCGGTTTTTTCTTGCTTTTTGCTGGCGGCTGCCTCAGCTAACTCATTGACAATATTGTCGCTTCCCTCGTGGGTTACACTTTTTTCGCTATTATCATCTGGTTTATTGTCGATTTCCTCGGCGGTTTTTATACCTTTTGATTGACCTTCGTCTAGGTCTGGTTCTTTTACATCTACTTCATCCGTAGTTTTGTCTGGCTCTATTATTCTTCTGTCCGACCTATTGGCGTTGGATTCATCACTAGAAATTTTCGCGGTTTGTTGGATTGTACTTTCAGCATTTTCACCACTGTCAGTTTGATCGCTCTGTGGGTTTTCGGCACGAGTTTCGCTATTTACTATGATTTTCTGACTAGTATCGTCGTCTTTTTTTTCTGGCTCAAACATCCTGGTTTTCCTCTGCCGCTATGGACCTGAAGCCGGACTTAATAATTTCCGAGAACTTGTGATAATTTAGGCTAGCACTACCTACCAAGACGCCATCACAACCATCGATATCCATATACGCCCGCGCACTATTCTCATCGACACTTCCGCCATATAATACTCGGACATCTTTAGCTGCTTTTTTTCCGTATAATCCACTTACCTGCAACCTGATGTAATCAATTGCCGATTTTACCTCATCTGGCTTTGCTGGACGGCCGTTAAAGCTGGTTATCGTCCACTGAGGTTCGTACACCAAAACAATGTCACATACCTCACGAGCGGTAAGGTTGTGTAATGCGGTAACTATTTGGTCGTGAAGAACTTGTTTGGATTCTTTTGCCCTGAACTGTGCGATGGTTTCACCAACGCATAAAATGGGTGTAATTTCGTTTCTAACTGCGGCCGTTACCTTGTCACGAATCGTGTCTAGGTTTTCACCGAAATATATTCGTCTTTCTGAATGGCCAATAATGACGTAGTGCGCCAAGTCCCGGAGTTGCGTGAATGAGACTTCGCCGGTGAAGGCACCTTCGTCCTTGTGATATGCGTTTTGGGCAGCGAGTCGAAACTTACGTCTGTCAATCTGTAAACTAAGTGGTTGCAGTACAAGCATGCTTGGCGCCAACACAACCTCGATATTTCGGTATATCTTTATTCGTTCGTGTAGTCTGTGCAATAGCAAGCTAGCCTGAGATGTATTCAGGTTCATTTTCCAATTTGCGACGATGAGTAAACGTTTCATGATATTTG
>CAZBSC010000056.1:0-1968 GCA_964494845.1 uncultured Candidatus Saccharibacteria bacterium
TATTTATTGACAATACAAAGCCGAACGCCACTGTGTGGAGCTTGTAAACCAAAAATAGAATTGATTAATACTTCGACTTATCATAACTGTAAGACAATACCTTATTTTTAACTGGCTGTCAACAAAAGCGTTAACGTTTTGTGAATTGGCGTTGTTTGCGCGCGCCCTTGAGGCCGAATTTCTTACGTTCTTTTTCTCGTGGATCACGGCCCAGAAGGTCCGCTTTCTTTAGCGTACTGCGTAGGTCATCATTCATTATGGACAACGCTTTTGCTATTCCTAGCTTTATTGCATCTGCTTGACCGCTGTGACCACCGCCAATTACTTTTACGCTAACATTATGCTTGTTGACACTGTCAACGGCTACGAATGGTTGCTGCAGTTCCGATAGTAATTGTTTGCTATTGGCAAAGTAATCTTCGGCGGCGACTTCATTGATAGTAATTTTTCCCGTTCCACCTGTTAAACGAATACGTGCAGATGCGCTTTTGCGTCTTCCTATCGCGTAAAAATATGTGTCTTTTGCCATAATAGTTATTGTTCCTTCTTATCCTCAGCGACAGCCGAAGGGGTTTTTTCTTGAGCCTTGTCTTCGTTCGTCTTGCTTTTAGGGCTTTTACTCGCTAATTTGAACTCAATTGGTTTCTGAGCTGCATGATTGTGCTCACTTCCGCTGTATACCTTCAATCGGGCCATGCGGTCTGGACGCAGTTTGTTTGCGTGAATCATCCCCTTCACAGCTGCCCGGATAACACTTTCAGGGTTTTCGGCAACCTTTTTGCCAAGGGTGCTTTCTTTGATGCCACCAGGGAACCCGGTGTGTCTGTAGTATTTCTTGTCGATAAGTTTATTGCCGGTAGATACCAAGCTAGCTGCGTTTATGACTATAACGTAATCGCCGCAATCAATATGAGGTGTGTACATAGGCTTGTGTTTGCCCATAAGCAAGGTTGCTACCTGAGTCGATAGACGTCCAAATGGGATCAAAGAAGCATCAACAATATGCCACCGTCTAACTACTTCTGCTGGTTGTGCGCTATAAGTTTTGTTCATTTTGCTACCTCAGATTTCTTCTTTGCTACTGGTTTCTTCGTAGGAGTAGGTTTTTTGGCAGATGTTTTTGCTACTGGTTTATCGACAGGCTTAGGTGTTGATTTTGTTAAATCATCGACAAAGCTAACTCTGGCTAGCTGAGTGTTGTCCCCTCTTCTCAAACGAGTCTCTTTAATCCTTAAATGGCCACTGCTTCGGCCGCTTAATTTAGGTGCGATATCGTCAACAAGCTTGTGGGCGCTCTCGATAGTCATTAGTCCAGCAATGACCGCACGTCGACTGCTCAAATCGCCTTTTTTAGCTTTAGTTATGAGTTTTTCCATATATGGCACGATTTCTTTGGCTTTGGATACGGTTGTCTCGATTGACTCATGAATAACCAATGAGTCAGCAAGACTTTTTATCAAAGCCTTTCTTTGATCACTCTCGCGACCTAACTTTCTACCTTGGTATCCGTGCCTATGCATAGTATTACAGTTCTAACTCCGCTAGTTTGTCTTTAACTTCATCTAATGCTTTAGCGCCAAACCCTTTTAGCTCTCTTAGCTCTATATCACCTAAAGAAAATAGGTCTTTTAGGGTGTGTATGTCGTTGTTAACAAGAGCATTGGTTGTTCTTGCAGAAAAGTTAAGGTCTTCGATAGGAGTCATTAGTTCTGTTGGGTCGTCCGAGTCTAGTGTGCCACCTTGTTCAGAAACAACAGGAGCTTCTACTTTTACTCTAGTTTGTCCGGCAAGAGCGGTGTACTGGTTAACTAGGATTGCGGCTGCTTCTTCAAAGGCATCACTTGGGCTAATTGATCCGTCAGTGTCAACAGTCAGTATTAGCTTGTCTAGATCAGTCATTTGTCCAACACGAGTATTTTCTACCTTGTATCGAACTCTCTGTACGGGGCCAAAGATAGCATCTATTGC
>CAZBSC010000057.1:0-1941 GCA_964494845.1 uncultured Candidatus Saccharibacteria bacterium
AGAGCTACATAAACCCGGCAGTCCATAAAGTATTGCTAGTGAATGACTGTGGACCTGAAGCAGACAGTATCGAAAAGAAAATCAAAAAAGCAATTAATGGACACAATAATTTTGCCTACTACCGAAATAAGAAAAATCTGGGTTTTGTCCAAAACTGCAACAATGCCGTATTGAATCTAGATAAAACAAAAAACGATATTTTGCTATTAAATAGCGACACAAAAGTAACTAAGGATTTCTTACAAGAAATGTTAGGGGTGCTGTATTCTGATAAAAAAATAGCAGTTGTTTCGCCCAGGTCGAATAATGCTACTATAGCCACTATCCCACTATCTTCTGCACCCCAAAAGGGCATTGGCGCCGTCGAATCACACGAACTATTTGTGAAGATAAAAAATAAATTGCCACCGCGCAGCATAGTGCCAACAGCACATGGATTCTGTATGCTAATCAGACGAGATTTGATTGATAAATTTGGTCTATTCGACGAAGTTTTTGGTAAAGGTTACGGCGAGGAAGTTGATTTTTGCCAGCGACTCAGGAAAGCTGGGTATAAATGTGCTCTAGCTAACCATGCTTATGTATTCCATCAGGAAGCACGTAGCTTCTCTCTGGAAGCAAAGGCTAAACTATTGGAGCAGAACAACAAAATAATCTGGCAGAGATATCCGAGTTACAGGCAGGAAGTCAGGGACTATATGGAATCAGCGTTAAAAACAGAAAATGCCGTCGACCATTCTGTCACTAGACCGAGCGCTGGGAAGAGAGTAAAAACGGCAGTAAAGTCCACATTGACCAGGAACAAACTATCACAAAAGATTATCAAGACCGTTCGAGCAAGAAGAAAAAAGCACTAGTTACTTTTTTTGTCATTCACCAGATGCTGATAAATAATAGTAGCTGTATTCTTTGATGAGCGTTTATTCCAAACATATTTTTGGCCGTTGTTTATTCTTTTTTCAATTTCTACCTTGGACACTTTTTTTGTTATCAAACTCTCAAGCGTTTCTTGCCAAGATTGGCTGTCGTTATTGACCCGGATAATATAATTATCTAGGGCGGCGGATTTATAGGCTTCTGCATTTGAGACAACTGGCAATATACCGGCAGCTAGGTAGTCCAGGCATTTGATGTCAGACTTGCCTTTATTGAAATCAGAATCTACCAATGGCGATAACCCAATATCGAATCTATTTTTCGATATAAACCATTCAACGAACTCTGGGTATAGCGAGCTTTTTAAATAGATCCGGTTAACCCAGGGTTGGCTAGGAGCGTTGTCTGTAACTCCCACTAAATCTAGCGAAAATGACCCAGGGTATCTTTCGTTTAGTTTTTCCAGCGACGAGAGAATAATTTTCAGGTCATTGTCGTGTGTTGCCGTGCCCATATACACCATTCGTAGTTTGTTGGCTTTGACTTTATTTTGGGCAGCTTTCCTTTGCCATAACCGGGGGTCCAGCCCATTAGGTACTACAAAAGCTTTCGTTTGCAACTTAGGGTCTAATGACTTGAGTAGGATGTTAGTCGACACCCAAATTTGTGACGCGTGGTTTAGTAGAAAATTCTTCGCTTCCATTCTGCCACTGTGTTTGCCAAACTCAGGATGATTTTTGTCTATCGCGCCGAAGGCATCGTCGGTATCAATAACAAGTTTAGTGCCTGCTCGTTCAAGATTAGACACTAGTTGCTTGGCTTTATCCACTGAATCAAAAGCTGTTCTTTGGACGATGCAATAGTCAAAATATTCGCCTATGTCTAAAGTGTTCCCGTCGAAAATTTTAAAAGAAATTTCACTCTTTATCGTTTCATCGGTCAACGGGGAAATCAAACGGATAAATGCTGAGCTTTTAGGTGCTGTTTTGCCCTCGCCAATTATTAATGCAACTTTGATTCTTTTTTTATTATTTTGTTCATCGTTAGAATAGCCAAAATAGTCCA
>CAZBSC010000058.1:0-1857 GCA_964494845.1 uncultured Candidatus Saccharibacteria bacterium
CCCCGGCTGATATCCGTGAGTGGCTAGACCAGCAACCACCAGAACATCGCCTATAAATGCTAGAATTAGGCTACTATGAATGTGCTTTTTGTTTGTGACCATAACCGCGGCCGTAGCCAGATGGCGGCGGCTTTTTATAATAAATATTCTTCTGACGGCCATGCCGACTCTGCTGGGACAAACGTGCTGACGCCCGGGCAAACGATAGAACAGCGGGCCGCAGTTTCCGAGGGATCAAAACATCTTTTGGCCACTATGGACGAGGAGAGTCTCGACATTAGGCATCAAATCCAAAAACCTATTGATAAGCATATGGTAAATAAATACGACAAGATAGTCGTGATGGCCGAGAAAAAATCTATACCAGACTATGTGAAAACTAGTAGTAAGTACGAATATTGGCAGGTTGAAGACCCCCAGTCAAAAGGCCCGGAAAAAACACAAGAAGTAAAAAACATCATCAAACGAAGAGTCCAAAACCTCATTAAAGAAAAAGTCTAAAGGCCCCTGATAAAAAAACTAGCGACAATTGAGTGTTCTTGACATTGACATAACACAGGTATATATTGTATTGATAGTTAACTGGTGGGCATAATGGAGATATAGAATCATGATTAAAGCCATCAAAGTTTTCCTTGTATCGGTAATAACCGTTTCGACTCTTACTATGGCTGGTCTGTCGGCATCTACTAATGCATTGGCTGCAACGACACAATCATACCCAAATCATAGAGCCAGACATCTCGAATGGCATAATGAAGGCGGTCCAAAAACATCCAACAAAATTACCACAACTCGTAGTATTGACGGGCATGGTTGGATTTGTGTTGATGCTAACTTTGATGATGGCCCATTTGATGTTTTGACGCGCTACCATTGGTATATAGAAGAATACGTTCCTGGCAGAGGCTGGGTCCAGCAACGACAATCTACTGAGTACAATGCAAATGGGAACCTGGATCATGCTTGCTACGACAACAAAATTGAAATCGGCAAAACCTACCGCGTTTTGTTTGACCCAACGCGCTCAACCTACATGAAAGGCACGTTCCACGTATACGGCTATTTCATCAACTATCCAAACTAATTCACAATCTAAAAACCCAGTCACACCACTTGTAGTCTTTAATTAATCCTAAAATAATTGCTACAATTAACACCTATGAACAAAATTGTCGTTACGCAGTTAATGGTGATTACTACAGGGCAGAGCGGACTAATTGGATTAATAAATTGACTATGAAAAAATTAGAAATAGTTGAGTTTGGGGATCCGCTACTTCGTAAAACCGCCAAGAAAGTTCCTGTGGCTACAATCCGGTCAACTGAGTTTCAAAAACTAATTAATGATATTCGTGATCACTTGGTTGGTAAAAAACTCGGTGTAGGGTTGGCCGCTCCTCAGGTCGGCGAAAGCTTGGCATTGTCCGTTATCGCTATCAGACCAACTGCACACCGACCAAAAGTGAAAGAATTCGACCTGGTTATCGTTAACCCAAGCTACAAAGGGGTAGGGGACAAAAAAGAAATGTGGGAAGGCTGTATCAGCTCTGGGGCTGGGCAAGCGGGGCTTTTCGGCAAAGTACCACGTTATACCAAAGTTGAAGCAACGTTTTGGGATGAAAATGGGAAAAAACATGTAGAACAGTTTTCCGGACTACCAGCTCAGGTTATTCAACACGAGACCGACCACCTAAACGGCCTGCTGTTCGTAGATAAAGTAACTGATACAAAAACCTATATGACCCTAGGTGAGTACCGCAAGCGAATCACCCCCAAAAAATAACTGGTACAATCATAGTGAGATGAAAAAGTTTATTGAATTACCAAAACTCAAGAGGGGAGACCAGGTAGCTGT
>CAZBSC010000059.1:0-1606 GCA_964494845.1 uncultured Candidatus Saccharibacteria bacterium
GTTTTTCTAGCTTCTTGCTGGATAAGTCTACGGCCACATTTACGCCCTCGTTGCGCAGTAACCCCGCAATATACTGTGCGTCAGCCGCAACATCACCAATAGTTGCAATATAGATGTCAGTTTCGGGCTCTTTTGCTTCATCAGGAATTAATTTGTTTGCTTCTAAAAAGTTCATAAATGTCGCGTCACCCATACCAAAGCCAACGGTAGGCACTGGTTCTACACCGAATTGGCCTACAAGCCCGTCGTAGCGACCACCACCAAACATCGAACGGTTGTTGTCTGGATTTGTATCAAAAACTTCAAATACAATGTCTGTGTAATAGTCAAAACCCCTAGCAAGATAGCGGTTGAATACAACATTCTCCAACCCCTGTTCTTTCAGTTGGTTTATAACTTTCATAGCATTCGCCGGTATTGATTCGTCCTTCAAGAAAGCCAACAATCGAACAGCCTGCTCTTTGTCAAGTGCATCGAAAAACAACTTTTCCCAATCATCGATGCTCACTTTTTCTTTTTTATCAATTAAACTAATCAATGTTTTTCTTTTTTGTTTATCTAACTGTAAATCGTCAAAAATATCGTCAACAATTTTTCTACTACTAACTTGGATTTCGTATTGGTCTGGGCTTGCACCAAACGATTTCATTATTGAGTCAGCTAGTAAAATTATCTCGACATCCGCATCTATGCCTTCTATACCGAAAATGTCAGCGTTTAGTTGCCAAAACTCGCGTAAGCGGCCCTTTTGGGGCCGTTCGTAGCGGAAACAGTTGGGGATGCTGTACAAACGCAGCGGGTAGCCTAGTTCCTGCCGTTTTGCAGCCACCATTCGCGACACGGTAGGTGTCATTTCTGGGCGCATAACGATTTTGCGGTCACCACGATCAGTGAAGCTATATGTCTGCTCGTTTACTATCTCATCTGATGTTTTGGACGCAAAAAGCTCTAACGGCTCCAAAATTGGGCCATCGTATTCTTCATATCCGAACGATTCGCAGGCCTTGCGCCATTTGTCGAACATCCACTTGCGAATGCGCATATCATCAGGGTAAAAATCTCGTGTTCCTTTATATGGTTGTGTTGAAAGTTTCATATTTCCTCCATTATACATTTGTTGTCAGTCAAAAAGAAAAACGCCGGGGTGATCCGGCGTTTCATTGATATTTAGGACAAAAGAAAACTAACCGATTCGCTCCGGCAACAGATGTACATGACGAAAGTTAGTTATGAAAATACACATTACGAAGGTAATTATAGCACACTTGTCAATATTGTCAATATGAGGTATTGTATAGCGAATGACAGCTCAAGAAGGTGAATTAGCCCTCCCAATACCGACAGTCGAACAATCAACTGTAGATGCTTATGCGCTAATGACGTATAGCTATACTAGTGCCGGGGAACCGAGCCGTCTGAGCGCTATGGCTTTCGATGCGGCAATGGCTCACTTTCATGCAATGACAGGAGGGCTTGAAGAACGCCCGCCATTCGTAATTGCTAGCGAGCAAAGCTGGGCACACATACCTTATAGTACAGGCGATCTACTGGTTGCTAAAAGGGTCGCTGAACACACTGACGACCGTACTCGATTCGAAGTTGTTAA